>JAHIPR010000035.1 GCA_018903015.1 bacterium | reverse complement strand
ATTATACCATGATTCTGCCGCCATAAACTTTGCTCTTTGCCCCAAATCTAAATTTTCTTCATCTTCTTCCACTTGGTTAAAATATTCGCTCGCCTTCTTATAATCAGTTAATTTAAAATAACTCCACCCCATCCAGTAATAGCTTTCCGAGAGAAAAGGAGATTGAGGGAAAAATTGGATAATTTTGTTAAATTCCTCAATTGCCTCTTTATCTCTCTTCTGATTATAATAATAATTGCCTAATCTAAAATAGGCCTCCTGAGAAAAATTACTCTGGGGGTACTTTTCTCTTAATTCTTCGAATGCTGCAATTTCTCCTTCTTGATCCCCTAATTCTTTAGAGGCCTTCCCTCTTAAATAGAGTGCTTCATCGGTGGATGTTTCCTTTAATTCTGATAAAGCTAATTGATATTTTTTTAAACCATACAAATTCTTACCCAATTCGAAATGGGCTGACTTAATAAGTTCACTTTGCGGATATTTCTCTATAAATTCTTGAAATTCTAAAATTGCTTTTTCCTTATCACCCTGCCGAGAATAAGTTAAACCTAAATCAAAACTGACTTTTTCCAATAAAGAATCTTCCACTTCGAACTGCTTTAAGCCATCCAGATTTTCAATGGCTTTACTGTATTCTTGTAAATTAAGCCAACACCGAGCCAGTAAATATTGAGCCTCTTTTTTTCTCTTATCTTCTATTCCTGTTTCTGAGATTAAGTCCTTTAATTGTACTATTGCTTCTTCATATTTATTTTCTTTAAACAAACTCAAACTATTATAATATTTCACTTCGGAAACCAATTCAAACCCCGGAAAGAAAAATAATAAATTATTAAATACTTCTTCTGCTTCTTTATATTTTCCAGACCTGAAGTAAGCCTGACCCAACAAGTAATACACTTCTTCTGTCTCTTTCCCTTTATATTCGATATATTTCTCCAAAAATTCCCGGCATACTTTGATTGTATCCACATAATTATTCTCCTGAAAATAAGATTTACCCAGCTTATGTCTCGCTTGTAAGGCTAAATCACTATCGGGAAAATCATTTAATAATTTCAAAAACCTCTTGGCCGCTTCTTCATATTCTTCTAACAGATAATAACACCATCCGCTGCCCCAAAGGGCATCATCGGTAAACTCGTTTATCTCCGAATCGGTGACTACTCTCTCATACTCTACCTGAGCCAACTTATATTCCTTCTGCTGGAAATAACACTCGGCCAACAGATAGCGGGCATGGGGATAATCACTCTTTATATCCAGGGCTTTTTTTATTTCTTCAATAGCCACGGCATAATTCTTTAAAGAATAAAATTCATAGCCTAATTTATAATATTCTACCGCTTTTTCCTCCTCACTACTGGCCTTTAATTCGGTCGTCTTTTTTCTTTCTTCGCGGTATTCGTCCATCAGATTAAGCTGATAATATGAGCGGGAAAGAAATTGACGGGCTTTTTCAAATTCCGGATTATAATCTAAAGATCTAGTAAATTCTTCGAGGGCTTTATCATATTCACCTTTCAAATAATAATCATAGCCGGTGTTAAAATACTTTAAAGTCTCTCTCCCGTATTTTTTCTCTTCCAGGCAATTATTTAAAAAATGTTTGGCTGTATTGTCGAAAGAATCAATCCTGATAACTTCTTCCCATTGATAAATAGAATTATCCAGGTCCCCTATCTCGTAATAGCTTAAGGCCAAATAGTAATGAGGTTCCTTAAAATCAGTATTTGCTAAAATAGATGATTCAAAATAACTTACCGCTTCTTTAAAATTGCTATTTTTATAAGATAGATAACCTTTTTCGTAGTTTTCATAAGCTTTCCGGCCGTATTTTTGGGACTGTTCGTTCTTTTTAATAATCCAGGAAATCTCTTTATTCTGGGGGTCTATCCTTAAAACTTCTTTACATTCATCAAGAGAAAGGCCTATCTCACCCATATCATAATAAATTTGAACCAAATAGAGATGGGCCTCTAATAAATCAGGATCATATTTTGTAGAAGAAATAAAATATTCAGTCGCCTGTTCATTCTCGCCTTTAGAATAAAAGGCATATCCTAATCGAAAATAAGCCTGAGAAGCTTTTTTATAAATATCTTTACTTTTTAAATGATTATCTTCTATCAGTTGAATAAAGCTATTTAAACTGTTTGCTTCCCTAATAGTCCAACGGGTCCTGTTATAAATCTCCGCTAAAAGATAATAAGCTTCGGCATACTTAGGGTCTGCTGCCACTGCCCTTTCTCCGTATTCTATGGCCTCAGCCCATAACTTTTTACTGGGATAATCAACACCTTCATATTCAACAATGGCTTTATCCATTAAATCAAGACATTTGTAATAATTATTCAGAGCTTTAAGCGAAGTGGTGGGAGTTTTTGTTAATTTATCTTTATCTTGAATTGATAATTCAACATTTAACTCTTTTAAGATAAATAAAACTACCTTATCTTTTAAGTTAAAAATATCTGTGTCTCCCACTATAAAATCTCGAAAAGCGGTAATTTCTCCGGTGGAGTTATCGTACTTTTTAAGACTTAAATTCAAACTAGAGGGAGAAGAAAGATAGAAATCGCCAAAAAATATAACCTCAGCATTTAAATTCTTACTAAACTGGATTAATAGAGATTTATCTATCTCGGCTGAAATGGGTAACAAGTCATATTTATAGTACAAATCCTCTATCTCTTGACGAGAAGAACAGATGAAAATATCAATCTGAGAAAGATCACCTATCAGCATGTCGGTCAAGCCTTTACTTAGCCAATCCCAGCTTGACTGCCCGGTACGATTATTAAAATATAAAACGCTTATCTTCCTGTCAGAGGCCTGAACAATCTGAATATTATAAAAAAAACTTATCATTATAATAAAAATAATAATGATGCAAAAAAGTTTCAATGATAATTTTTCTTTTAAAAGATAATTAATTATTTTAGCCATTAATTCACCTTTGCTTTAATTGACCACTTAAACTAGTCGTTAGTGAATAGTGAATAGTCGTTAGTATTAAATACAAGTTCTCAGTTTTCGGTTTTCAGTTAATAATTGCAAGATACAAAATGCAAGTTTATTTAGTTACTTGGTTACCTAGTTCACCAGTTACCAGATAAATTAGTCTACCAGTCAACCAGTCTGCCGGTCTTTCGGTCAATGCGGCAGGTAATACGTCATTTCTTACTTTCATTAAACTTGAAACTTGTAATTTGTCACTAATTACTCATTACTTATCACTATATTTCTATACGCTCCACGCTATACGCTAATTATCAAAATTATACCTTATTTATTTGAAAAAGTAAAAATGATTTCCTTGATTTTTACCTGATCTCCCCCTTTAATTCCTTTTTTAATTAAATCCTTTTCTAAACCCATTTTTTTTATAATTTTCTGGAAATAATCTATTGCTTCCTCATTACCAAAATTGGTCATCGCTACTATCCGTTCAATCTCTGCACCGATAACTTCATAAAGGTCTCCCTTTTTATTAATTACAAACCGGGGGGTAAATTTATACACTGCCCCTTTTTTAGGTAAAACCTCAGTAATCGTTTCTTTTTCTTTTAATTTTAATTCATCCAATAAAGAAGAAAGACTATAGATTAGTTTATTTAATCCTTCTCCGGTCAGAGCAGAAATGGGAAATATTTGATAACCTTCCTTATGGAAAGCATCTTTAAAGTAGATCATATTTTCTTTAACAGAAAGAAGGTCACATTTGTTTATGGCTATAAGCTGGGGTTTTTTTGTCAGTTTTTCACTAAAATTATTTAATTCTTTGTTTATAGCCCTAAAACTATACAATGGATCCTCTTTTTTTATTAGAGAACCGTCGATAATATGTAAGATTATTTTAGTTCTTTCAATATGTTTTAAAAACTCATCTCCCAAACCAGTCCCTTGATGGGCGCCTTCGATCAGACCGGGAATATCTGCTGCCATAAAACTTTTTGCTTCATCTACACTAACTACTCCTAAATTAGGGCTGAGAGTGGTAAAGGGATAATCGGCAATCTTGGGTTTAGCTGCTGAAATTCGAGAAAGCAGAGTAGATTTTCCGGCATTAGGATAGCCAACCAATCCTACATCGGCAATTATTTTTAGACTTAAATATAGTTTCTTTTCTTCTCCAGGTTCTCCTTTTTGAGCAAACCTGGGGCTCCTTCTAATAGAGCTTTTAAAGCGAAAATTTCCCCGTCCACCCTGTCCACCCCGAGCTACAATAATTCTTTGTCCGTTTTCTATTAGATCACTTAAAATGGTGGAGCTGTCCATATCCTCTACCAAAGTTCCCAAAGGAACTTTTATAAATAAATCTTCTCCGTTTTTCCCTTTCTTGTTACTTCCCTGCCCGCTTTCTCCGTTTTTTGCCCTTTGATGAGGGTGATTATAAAGGTCTATTAAAGTGCCAATCTTATCATCTGCTTCAATAATTATATCTCCGCCTTTTCCTCCGTCTCCCCCGTTAGGCCCACCTTTGGGGATATACTTTTCTCTTCTGAAACTTACGGCTCCATTTCCCCCTCTTCCTGCTCTCACTTTTATTTTCACTCTATCCACAAACATGCTCTTCTCCCGCTAAAATGAAAATTCCCAGAAAAGTTTCCCAAAGGTGCCTGGCACCTTTGGGAAACTTTTCTGGCACTTTCTTTTCATTTTTTATTGTTTTACCTAATGATACTAAAAAACCCTGAGTTTTACAATAAAACTCAGGGTTAGTTTAATAAAATTGTTTTCTCATTTTAAGACCTCTCAGCATAAACACAAACTTGCTTTCTATCTTTTCCCTTTCTTTCAAAAGTTACAAATCCCTCAGTTAAAGCAAACAGAGTATCATCATTCCCTCTTCCCACATTTTCTCCGGGAAGAATTTTAGTTCCCCTCTGTCTTATTAAGATACTACCTGCTGTTACAAATTGACCGTCAGATCGTTTTACGCCTAACCGTTTGGCATTACTATCTCTACCGTTTTTAATTGACCCCTGACCTTTTTTATGTGCCATAAATTCTCACCTCACCTTCTTAAATCTGCTTCCGATTAAATTATGTTATAAATGTTTAATTATCCTGATACTTTATATTATACTTTTATATTTTTATATTTTCAATTAAAATTTCAGTATAAGGCTGTCTGTGTCCGGTCTTTTTACGATATCTTTTTTTGGATTTATATTTAAAAACTAGAATCTTTTTAGCTCTATCCTGGTTTAAAACTTTCCCAACAACCTTAGCTTTTTCTACCAGAGGTCGGCCAATAATATGTTCACCATCTTTGTCAACCATTAGTATCTGGTCAAATTCTACTTTCTTTCCCTTTTCCTGGTCTAACTTTTCAACCCTGATAATATCTCCTTCTTTTACTAGATACTGTTTCCCTCCAGTTGCGATAACAGCTTGCAT
>JAHIPR010000256.1 GCA_018903015.1 bacterium | reverse complement strand
GTTTTTGGTAGAGATTACTTCAGTCGTTTCACTCCATCGCAATTAATTTGTGTTATAATAAATTAAAAAGAAAATAGATATATTAAGTAAAAAGATTAAACTGGTTTAAAATTTTAGTAATCTTTGAGCGAGAAGAAAGAGTGAAAGAGGAGAGGGGATAAAGAATAAAAGGGGGTTCAGAATTATGAATGTTGCAACCTTAAATAAAATAATTGAAGAATTTAACCATTTACCACTGGATGATAAAGAATATGCGGTAGAGGTAATCGAGAAGCAGCTGATAGAGGCTAAAAGGGCGGCTATTGCTAAAAGGTCTAAAGAAGCGATGGTTAATCTAAGAAAAGGGAATTCCAGGATAGGAGACATAAAAGAGTTGTATAAGGATTTAGAAAGTGATTAAGATAATTTGGGATCAAGGTTTTAAGAGAGTTTACAAAAGAAAAGTAAAAAACAATGATGAGTATAAAAAGAAATTCTGGGATGCTCTTGAGCTATTTGTAAAAGATCCTTTTAATCCTCAATTAAAGACTCACAAACTAAGTGGTAAACTCAGGGGCTTGTGGGTATTTAGTTGTTTATATGATTGCCGGGTAATCTTTAAATTTATAAAAAGAGACGAAGTTTTATTGATTGATATTGGCAGTCATGACGAAGTTTATTAATGATAATATCTCCAAAGTAATATATGAGACAGAGGAAGAAGAAAAAGGGGACAGAATACTTTTATTATTAAAAATAAAGAGTATCTTGTCCCCTTTTATGCTTTAGCGGGTTGAGCCCTGTATAAATATTAAATGCAATTTAACAGGGCAGGCCCCGTATAAATAAGTGAATTTAACGGGGTGAACCCAGCTCTACCTTTATTCCGGAGAGTTCTTTTTGGGCTTCGGAGAAATGCAAGGAATAACAGGCGAGACGCCTGTCCTACGGTTGAGGTAGAGATTGCTTCGTCGCTTCGCTTCTCGCAATGGCATTTGGAATTACTTGGGTTTTATTTTGTTATTTTAATTTTTTAATATGTGTTATAATTACGTATGGGTCGTAAAGGTAGATGAACTATGGAAAGGTAGATAAACTATGGAGAAGGATATTTCTAAAATTGAAGATAAATTAAAATTATTTTTGGAAGAAGAAAAAGGCATCCTTTTTGGTTATCTTTTTGGTTCGATGGCTTTGGGGAAGACCAATTTAGAAAGCGATATAGATCTGGCTTTTTACCTTGAGGAGAAAGAGGTCAAAGATTTTTTTAAAAAACGCCTTTTCTTAATAGAGAAGATTCAATCCCTTTTAAAAAAGAGGGTTGAGGTAATTATTCTTAATGAAGTAAGATCAATATTTTTCAAATTCGTTATTATTAAAGAAGGAGAGATAATTTTGGGGAGAGATCATGCCCAGAGGATTGACTTTGAATTAAAAACTATGCAGGAATATTATGATTTTCGACCTTTTATTAAAGAATACAATGAAGCCTATCTCCAAAGATCTCTTAAGGAGGCCTTATGAGCGAGATAACCCGGCAAAAAATCTTCGAAAAGTTGCAACAATTAGATGGATACCTTAGCAATCTTAAGAAATTAAAAAAAGAAATAAAAAGCCCAGAGGAGTTTTTGGAAGACTTTCATCTTTACGGATTGGCGGAGCGCTACTTACAATTGAGCTGTCAAGTGGTTCTGGATACTTTAAATTTGGTGATTATTGAGGAAGCCTGGGAAAAACCGGAAGATAACCAAGAAGCAGTTTCTATTCTTTTTAGAAAAAAGATTATTTCTGAAAATTTAGCCTCAAGATTAGAGGGGATAGCAGGTTTTAGGAACATATTAGTTCACGAATACGGGGAAATTGACCGCAGGAGAGTGTATCAATATTTGTTGGAAAAATTAGAACTTTTTAATGCTTTTAAAAAAGAAATACTTAATTGGCTGAAGAGTAAGCCTTTATAGCAGATAAGATAAAGAGAGAATGATATATAGTTAGCAAGCGAAAGATAAAAAGGGGCGTAATTAGTCTTTAGTGAATAGTCGTTAGTATAAATACAGGTTTTCAGTTTATAGTTTTCGGTTTATAGTTTTTTAGTTTTTAGTTAGAAAGATAGTATAGTTAGCAAAGTCCTATAAATCAAAATGTTCAGTAATCACTTGGTTTATTTTGTTTATAGTTTCCTGGTCTTCAATATTTCCTATTTTATTTATTAACCTTTTCTTATCAAT
>JAHIPR010000255.1 GCA_018903015.1 bacterium | reverse complement strand
CCGCCTGTCCCGATAGTAGAAGAAAGAATTCCCGGTCTAATCACTCCATTACCGACTGCCTGCATCGATTGATCTCCTCCGCCATAAACTACCGGAATCCCTTCTAATAATCTGGTATCTCTTGCTGCCTCTACATGCAGATAACCAGCCACCTCCTGAGATTCATGAACTTCTTCCGGAAGAATTTTTAGCGGAAGACCAAGAATATCCAATAATTCTTCTGACCAGCATCTTCTTTTTATATCCAACAACAAAGTGCTGGAGGCATCGGTAACCTCTACTCCTAAATTTCCAGTTAATTTATAGCGGATATAATCTTTGGCTAAAATTACTTTATATATTTGATTAAATTCTTCGGGCTGATTCTCTTTTATCCACAAAAGAGTGCTGCACATAAAACCGGTAGCAATCGGGTTCCCAGTCAGCTCAGACAGTCGCTCTTTCCCAATTTTCTGATAGATAAATTCACATTGAGAGCTGCTCCTCTGGTCGGCCCAGATGATAGCCGGACGAAAAGGCTGTAAATCCTTATCCAAAAAGACGGTACCGTGCATCTGCCCCGATAATCCTATTCCCCTAATTTGTTGGGGGTTAACCTCTGATTTTTTTATTACTTCCCTTATTGCTTGGATAGTAGCTTCCCACCACATTTTGGGATCCTGTTCTGCCCAACCCGGCTGGGGTATATTTATAGAATATTCTCTCCCTGCCCGGGCACAAATTTTGCCCTCTCTATCCATAAGCACTCCCTTGGTCCCGGAAGTGCCAATATCTATACCTAACAGATAATCCATCTTTATACCTTTCACAAACTATGCTTTAATTCTATTATTTTACTATTATATATCTTTACCTGCATTATTTAAACCACTACCTTCTAAGGTGGTTGGCTTTCAAGATTTTTGAAGTATAAAGGAAATATTCGAAAACTTTTAGATTAATCAACCCGGTTATATAGGTTAGCCTTTTAAAGAACCTTGCAACAACCCTCTCAAGAAAAATTTTCCTAAGAATATGTAAACCAATATTGGGGGCAAAGCGGTAAGAAGAGCACCGGCAATCTGAACATTCCATTGGACGATATAACTTCCGGCTAAATTATTTAATGCCACAGTGATAGGTTGAGATGCCGGATTAGGGGTTACGATTAAGCCGAAAAGAAAATCATTCCAGATAGAAGTGAATTGCCAGATCATAGCCACGGCAAAACCAGGTGTAGATAAAGGAAAAATTACCCACCGGTATATACCTATAAAATTTGCCCCATCTATCTTGGAAGCTTCTACCATCTCTGTGGGAACTGTTACATAGTAATTACGGAAGATTAAGGTGCTTATAGGTATCCCATAGATTACGTGGACTAAAATTAATCCGGGAATTGTCCCGTAAACCTGTAATTTCTGCAGAGTAAGCACTAAGGGAATAATAATACTTTGATAAGGAATAAACATCCCGAACAAGATCATAGTAAAAATTAAATCCGAACCACGGAATCGCCATTTGGTTAAAACATAACCATTCAACGAACCAAACAGGGCTGAAATTATAGTAGCCGGTATAACCAGAAATACACTATTGAAAAAACTTCCCGAAATACCGCGAAATCCTTGTTTCATATTCCCTACCCAGGCAAGGCTAAAACTGTTAAAATTAAAACTGATAGGTAGATTCCACATAGTGTCAAGACTAACTTCGGCAAAACTCTTCATTCCGGTTACAACCATAATATACATAGGAATAATATAAAAAATGGTAAAGATAGCTAATATAATATAGATTAAAAGACGAGTTACGGATATTTTCACTCTATGCCTCTTTACGGAATGTAGTTATAAGGTAAGGGATAATCAATAAAGATACTAATAATAACAATATGATAGCGATGCTTGCGCCTTGAGCAAAATGATTTCCTCTAAAAGTTGTATCATACATAAAGAAAGCCGGAACATCACTGGAAAAAGCCGGACCACTCCCGGTCATAGCCACTACTAAATCAAATATCTTAAGAGAAATGTGTCCCAGAATAATAATAGCCCCAAAAGTAATGGGTCTAAGAAAAGGGAGGGTAATATAATAAAATATTTTCCATTGATTGGCTCCGTCTATTGCTGCTGCTTCTCGCAATTCTAAAGGTATTCCTCTTAATCCGGCAAGATATAAAGCCATGGTATAGCCAGAAAACTGCCAGATAGCTGCAATAGCCACAGCTTTAATCCCTATATCAGGATCAGTATACCAGCCACAGATAAGAAAATTTAGTCCTACCTTTTCAAATAGTTGATTAACTCCGATATTGCCTAATTGAATGCTGCCCGGATTAAAAAGCCAGCGCCAGATAACTCCGCTAACTATAAATGAAACTGCCATAGGTAATAAGAATAGATTGCGGAATATACCCTCACCCTTAATACGCTGATCAATTAGCACGGCCAATAACAAGCCAATTAACAAAGAAAAGATAACAAAAATAACTGTAAAGACGAGGGTGTTATGAAGGTCTATCTGAAAGCGCATATTGGCAAATAACTTTCGATAATTTTCAAATCCTGCCAGGGTATAGTCGGGGAGAACATCATTCCATTTAGTAAAAGATATGAAGCTGGTCCAACCGATAAAACCATAAATAAAAATACCCACAGCCACTATGGAAGGGGTTAAAAATAAAATGGGTGTCCACTTATCTCCTTTTATTTGCATAGGCTACTTCTCCTCTAATTAAATCAGTCTTTCAGGAGCATTAAATAATGCTCCTGAAAGACCTACTACTATTCATCTATTTCTTAAGATACTCTTCAGCAGCTGTTACAAGTGCCTTCTGGGCATAGGAAACATCCGGTCTTGATACAAACAAGCTTATTATATCTTTAAATTCTGTGGTCCAACCTTCGCTGGCTGCTGCTCCATGCATTACACTCGGAGAAATAGCATCCTTCTGCCAATCTCTCGCAGCCGATTTCAGATAATCATTGTAATCACTAATATCTATATCTGTTCTTGCCGGGATTGAACCTTTGGCTTTATTAAAACTATATTGTCCTTCTTTGGAACCAAGGACTTTGAGCCAGGCTAAAACATTTTCCTGATTTTTACAGCCTTTAGGTAAAGCAAAACTATCAGAAAGAGCTAAAAAGATACCTTCGTTATTAGGGGGAGGAGCCCAGCCATAATCTTCAAACCCAACTGACATAAACCAACCATTGGTCCAGTCTCCCATAATCATCATTGCACCTTTCTCTTTAAGTAAGTATTGCCCAGCCTCATCCCAGGTAAGAGCAGAATGGTCAGTATTCAAATAAGAAACCATTTTAACAAATGTTTCTAATGCGTCAGTAACTCTGGAGTCTGACCATTTTACTTCTCCGGTCCACAAGCAATTATAATCATTTGCTCCAAGTTTTCCTAACAGGATAGATTCGAATACATGGCCGGCTTCCCAACCATCTTTTGTACCCATAACAAAAGGAACCACACCTTTTGCTTTTAATTCATCACATACATCAAAGAATTGGCTAAAGGTGCTGGGGGGAGTAATCTTATAATTAGTAAATATAGTTTTATTAAACCACAATACATTGGAGCGATGGATATTTACCGGAACAGACCAATAATCTCCCTGGTAAGAAACGATATCCAGAACACCCTGAGGCATAGATTCAGTCCAACCCTCGGATTTATATAGATCGGTTAATGGCTGCATATATCCTGGTACTACCCAGGTATCAATTAATTCATGTCCGGCATGAACCTGAAAAGTATCTGGTGGATCTCCACCAAGCATCCGGGTTTTAAAAACAGCTTTTGCATTTGCACCTGCACCACCGGCTACTGTAGCATTGATAAATTCTATATTTGGATATTTACTCTCATATAGTTTAATGAGAGCATTCAGACCTTCTGCTTCACCACCAGCTGTCCACCAACTATTAACTTCAACTTTACCACTAAGCGATTCAGCCAATACTGGAAGAGCAAAAAATACACTTACCATTGAAATTAAAACTAAAGCAGTTAACAATTTACGTAACATAATTAATACCTCCTTAAATATTATATTAATAAATTACTTAAAGATATTATACAAATATTAAATAAAAAACCTCCTTTCTTTTTGAAATATTTTCAACTAAGCATCTTCTTTCCGTGAATATAATTATAGCACTTAATCCTCGTTTATGTCGAATACATCTAAAAAGTCTTTAACAAAAACAACATTTGCAATAGTGTTAAAATTTAATAATTTAACTAACAGGAGGGAGGGAAATAATTATATTTAAACTGTCTTTAGAAGCAATATACTTGTGCACTCCGATTGAAGCAGGAAGCATATAAGTCTCTCCCTCTTTTACTTCAAAGTCTCCAACATTTGTAGAAATTATTCCTTCTCCCCTGGTAATTACTATAGAGGCAAATCTTCCTTCAAAGGATATTTCTATATCTTTTACCTCTTCCATTAATATCATTTCAAAACATGATTTCATATACTCCCCGCCATCTAGTCTGAAAAGTTTTCCTCCTCTATTGGAAGACAGTGCCTCTTTTTTCATTCGGTATTTCTCATTGACTTCGGGGAGAGAATGTCCTTGATAATCAAATACACCTAATGCTTTATCCCAACCAAGACCTATATGACAATTTTTTTCTTTTAAAATATGAGCACCTATGTTCTTTTCCACCAAAATGGAAAAATCCGTAGGTTCTTGAGTTTCAATCATAAAGATTCCTTCTCCGATAGCATGGGGAATACCCGGTGCTACAAATATAGCATCTCCTGGCTTTACCTCTACTTTGTGCATAAAGGAAATCATTCCCTCAATATCCTGCTCTTTTACCATTTTTTGCACAATATCCTTGGTTATACCGGGTTTAAATCCTATAAGCACGTAGGGATTCTCCTTGCCAATCTTCCTGGTGGCAAGGATATACCAGGCTTCTGCTTTTCCGAAATCAGAATTTAAATATTTTCGGGAAAATATTTTACTGGGATGAGTTTGCAGGGGGAGTCGAATGGAGGAATCCAGAAGTTTCACTAAAAGATTTAAAGAGTGGCCAAATTTCTTTACATAACCTTTGCCCAAGATATCTTCCGGAAAATGTTTTATCAGCACCTCTAAATTATCTATACCTTTAATAGTTTTAATCTTTGAGATACTCTCATCAGATATACCATAAGGCTGCATTGCCTTTACAGTAGAAAGGATCCAATCTTCAGGATAATCAGAATCTTGTGGATTTTTTATGCCTCTAAATTTTTCCAGAAGATATCCACCTCTATAAATTCTGAATACCCTGGTGGGAAGAATCTGGATAATTCCTATATTGCTTTTTTTCATCCTGATATACCTTTCTTATTAGAGTATCTTAAAATGTTTATTCTCTTAGCCATCTTTTTAATTCTTCTTCGCTGGGCTCTACTGCATCTGGTATTAATTCGGGGATATAACGACAGGCTTCATAGAGTACCGGAGCAAATTTTCCGTAAATACCGGCAACATGATGAATGTAGGGACCACGAATAAATCTCTCTTCCCATAAAGGCCAGTCATTCACTTCTACCCATAGATATGTTCCGCTTGTTTGGG
>JAHIPR010000254.1 GCA_018903015.1 bacterium | reverse complement strand
TAGCAGGGGTTAGGAAGGAAAATCAACAAGAATTTTGACGCAACGCATTGAAATGACGTAAGTTATGTATTTTCAAAAGTTACATAAAGACAGTTTTTAAAAATAATCGGGAAGAAAAATATTTTTTAACAAAGTACTGTATAATAATTTATTACAAATTTTTCTGTTAGATTTTTCCACTTCCTGTGTCTATTATAGTAGGAGGCGGTAAGATGATTAGTCTAGTTACTTGGCTATGGAATATAAGGCATAGGAGACTGATTGAAGAAACTAAGCAGATCATGGGGCTTTAATGGTTCTTGAGGAATGATTGCAGGTTGAGATATGTGGATGAATTGAGTGTGAGGAATTTAATGGAACTACTGCGGCGTTTTAAGACAAGTAAAGAAAAAGGTTAAATTTATTCTGAACAAGGGTATAATGTATTCAATTCTTAAGAAAGGGGGGAATCATGGATTATGAGCAATTAAGAAGTCTTTATGGAAGGTTAAGAGGCATACTGGAATCTTTGCCTTCCGGCCCTGGCAACTTTGGAAAGATTTTAGCTGATGATTATAACACAACGGTGGATGAATTTTCGGTTGTAATAGACAAGAAACTAGACAGTTATAAAATTCCTCAAGACCAATACTTTCGAAGGGAAGGTATGATGCAAGGATTGGTTTCTGGGTATGCGGCTACAAAAATAAGACAGTTAATTTCTTACTTAGAATACACTTATAATTTAAACGAAAAGATATTAGAATTAGGTAGTTTAATAAATGCCATAGAGAACAAAGAATTAAAAGCGAGATGTTTAGACTTATTAACTGCTTCGGGTAAATTTGATAGAGTTATTAATCAAGCAACATTGGTATTAGAAGATACCATAAGACAAAAATCTGGCGTAGCTGGTAAAGAGGGTGTAAATCTTGTTAATGAAGTATTTAAGGATGATCCCTCGAAAAGTATTTTAGTAATCGATGGTGAGCTTGAAGAACATCAGGGTTTCGCGCATATCTGCAGAGGTATAATGATAGGTTTTAGAAATCCGACTCACCATAAATTAATTGGCAAGTTTACAAGAGAAGATGCTTTAAAATTTTGCGGCTTCATAGACATTCTTCTTAAATTTATAGATTCTGCAAAAGTTAACAGGTAAGTTAAGGAGGAAGGTATGCAACATACATCTATTAAAATTGATTTTGGAGTTAGGATTATAACGCTCGGTTCAATCGCAATAGCCATTTCAGCTTTTGTGAGGCAAAATAATGCACAGGCAGATACCTTTTTATTCATATTATCTGGCATGTTTTTTCTGATTTCCGGTTCATCCTTTTTAATAACTAATTTTCTCCTTTCAGGAGATAAAGATGTAATGAATGATGTTATAGAAAAGCGAAATGATAAACTTGAATTTTTACCGCCTTTATTTATTAAGCGGGGATGTTTTGTCTTTGCAATTTCTAGAATCTTTTGTACTTCATTCTTAGCCATGGGGGTTGTTATGTTTTTTATTGCCTCAGTTAATCTTTTCGATGTATTTGGTAACATGCGAAGCTTACCAAGTCATTTGTATTGGATTTTCATCTCAGTTGGGATAATAATTACTATCTTTTCAATGTTTCAACCAAATGTATATAAAGATTTCGAATAGAAATTCATAAGGAGTAGCTATGGGATTAGATAATGCAAAAGAAATAATTAGGGCGGAACGGGAAACGTGTAAGTTTTACCTGAAGATGGATTTTGGTTTTTTAGCAGGTGCCTTTTCTATTTTTACTATCTTAAAACTAGAACGGGTTGACATTTTCAAGACAATAGTCGGTAGTAAATTATTTACTACAGGTATTATAGCCCTAATTTGTTATGGTCTTATATTTGATTACTGGTTGTTAATTAAATGGTCTTTACGAGATTTAACAGAAAATCAACAAAAATCAGTTCTTAAGTGGTCAAGGGTTGGCATAAAAATACAGCTTATTTTGCATATATTGTTAATTGGTCAAGTCTTTTTTCTCCTGTAAAAGTAAATATGAAACATCGCTCCGTTACTCATAATTTTATACTTTTACCAATTCCAAATCCTTCGGCTGAACAAGCTCAGCCGCCGGTATTTTCTGTTTCCGGCACGAAGCACGCAG
>JAHIPR010000253.1 GCA_018903015.1 bacterium | reverse complement strand
TTATATAAAATAAGAAGGGACATTCTAAAAATTATTGGTAATAATAAAAAGAATAAAGAAAGGGTCAAAGATATTTTAAAAGTAATTTCTCGAAGGGGGATAATGCTAAATTTAAAAGAAGATAAATTGAAAATAAATTAAAGATTTTTGCTTTTATTGCTCTAATTTGACACAAAAACCACCATAATTTTTTAAAAAAATAATATTTTTATCTTGATTAAAATCCAGATAACCATTGTGTTGTCTGGATTTTTTTTATTCTTCCTAACCTTAAAAATAATAAACAAAAAACAAACAAATAATAAACAGAAAATAAACAGAAAAGTTATTACAAGAAAAAATATTTATGTTGTAATTATATTAGTCGTTAGTAAATAGACCTTAGTCGTTAGCCAGAAAAAACAATAAACTAAAGAAGTGGGCTAAAAACTATAAAGCTAAATACAGTGATGAGTAAAAAGTAAAGAGGTAGAAATATATGGATAAAGAAAAACCAAATAACCAAAATAAATCAGGCGGTGTAGAAAAAGAAGGCTACATCATTGTCCCCAACTACTTCTTAAAGAAATGGGTCAGGGTATTAGGGGTAGGTCCTGTCGTACTCTATCAGGAACTGCTTACTTACTGCCATAAAGAAAAGTATATTGCCTGGCCTACCATAGATTCCCTTTGTGAACAGATGGGGATAGCTAAAACTACCTTACTCAGATATCAGAATACCCTGATTAAATTTGGTCTGATTAAAAATATAACCAGGGGTAAATCTACTACCGGTCATTATAAAAATAATATCTATCAGATTATCTCTCTTGAAGAGCTCACAAAGCATTCGGATCCGGACAAAATAATAGATTTTCTTGGTATCAAAATGAAACCTAATAGGTATCAAAATGATACCTATGTTGGTAGCAAAATGATACTTTCTTTGGTATCAAATCGCTACCCTAACAATAACAATCTTAACATTACCAATACAACAACAAATAGAGAAAAAGATGCTGTTGTTGCTGTTGCTAATTTTAAAAAATTAAAAGAGAAAGGAGAAGAAAAGATGCGGGTAATGGAAGAACGGTTGAGGGATTTAGATTTTAAGGAGGAGTTTATTGAGAAAATACTAAAAGAATATTCGGTGAAAAAGATTGAAGAGAAATTGGTTCTGCTAATGGAGAGGAGGAACATACAGAACCCTGCCGGCTGGCTGATGGCAGCACTTAAGAATGATTACCAGGATGTGGAACAGGAAAGATATGATGAAGAACCTGCAGAAGGAAGCGGCGATCTGGTAAATACCTCGGAACAGGTTTCTCGCGAAAAAGCCCTAGAGGCAATCAAGTTGATTCAAAAAAATATCTCTAACTGCATACCCCCTCTCCCCTCGAGGAAGAGTACCGGAGTGAGAGAAAAAACCGTAAACTAAAAACTAAATTAAGAAAGGAGATTCAAATGTCCGAACTAAAAGAACTAATCGCTCGTGCTAAACAAAAAGACGTAAAAGCAATGGGAGAAATATTTAACAAATTTAAACCCTTACTAAAGTCAAGGGCCAAAAGATACTCTAAGGCAGGATTAGAATACGATGATGTTTTTCAGCAGACTTCCCTGCTCTTTATCCTGGCTGTCTATGACTACAAAGAACAACCTCCGGTTACCTTTTCCGGTTACTTAAAGAAAGTCATTGACTGGAGATTATGGCTCTATTACCAGAAATATCTTAAACAAAAAATAGAAACCCCTTCCGGCCTACAAATGAAAGAACCCCAATCGTAGGATAGGTGTTTTGCCTGTCTGTGTATTATCTCCTCTCCCCTGGTTGGGAGTATTTTGAACTTCTTATCCCCTCTCCACTCGGAGGGAGAGGGTTAGGGTGAGGGGTATGAATGACAAATCGGACAAATACTAAATTTTTTATTACTCATTACTTGTTACCTATCAAGCTATTTGGCTAATAGCCAATTAGCCAGAAAGGAGACAATAATTGAATACCTTAGAAGATATTTTACAGGAAATAGATATGGAAAAAGATTATAATCTTCTAACCCCAAGAGAAAGAAAGATTATCAGTCTGTATTACTTAGCAGGATATACCGATGAAGAAATATCTAAATTTTATGGAATTAGCCGACAAATAATTACTCGTCTTCGAGGAAAGGGAATTACCAAATTAAAAAAATATTAAATATTTTTAGTTAGGGTGCTGCAAAATCACCTGTTTTTCTTTTCTATATAAGTAGAGGGTAAATTAGTCGTTAGTCGAAAGTTGGACAGACATCTTGCCTGTCTATGAAAATGTAGGGGTCTGATTTATCAGACCCGTCTGCTTCGGAGCGGATGAATCCGCTCCTTGCCCTTTCACCACGGCACACCCTGGTGCTATCAAATACTATCGACTAACGACTAAAAAAGAAAGGAGGTGAAAAATAAATGGCCACAGTCATAACCGTTCCCCGTGATTCAAGCCTACAGTTAAGATTGGTAGTAGGCACTAACCCTAATACCGGAGCACCTATCGTTAACAGCAAGACCTTTAGTAACATTAAATCTGCTGCTTTAGACCAAGATGTCTATGATGCAGCTACCGCTTTAGTGGGTCTGCAGAAGTACACGGTAGATGAGATCAGACTGGAAAAAGAATCCCAACTAACGGAGTAGTAAGTTTTTAGCAGAGCTAAAAACAGTAACAAGTGATAAGTA
>JAHIPR010000034.1 GCA_018903015.1 bacterium | reverse complement strand
AGGAAACTTTGAAGGAGGAATATTGCAGTCCGGAAATGGATCCGGAAGTATGTAAAATGTTCACAGAGGGAGTAAAGCAATCTTATGGGGATAAAGCCAGTTTTAAATATTTTAGTGAAACAGAATTTAACCAATATAATTTCGAAATCCCCGATTCGGTAAAAGACCTGGTACAAAAAGAAATAGAGTTAATTGAAGAGCATAAAGGTTGGGAATATTCCCCAATATTTATTTATCAGGAAGATTATTCCCAATATGTCCCCCGAGGTCATTACACTAAATCAGAAAAACTTAAGAATTACTTTAAAGCTTTAATGTGGTGTGGAAGAATGACTGCCTTAATTGAAGGGTCTCCCCTTTTATCCCCTGGAGAGTCTATCTGCACCGGTGATGTAGGCGGAATTGTTTCTGAATATGATGCCCGAATTCAAACCCTGCAAGCCTTCTTATTGGCTAACCAATTTTCTCAGAGTCGAGACCTTCAGGAAAGATGGAACAGAATATATGTTATTACTTCTTTTCTGGTGGGATTCTCCGATGATTTAGGTCCAAACGAATATAATGAGGTGTTAAAACAATTATTTAAAGATGAAATAAGCCCTCAAAAAATAGGGGAAAAATATTTTGAGCTTAAAGAAGCTATTTTAGATTATCCTTATAATCCCAAAATTTACAGTGGATTAGGAGCTTGCGAATTGCTAATGCCCTGCCCCCCTCTTTCCGAGGAAGAAATTCAGGCTCTAAAATTACAGGCCAAAGAGCTTTTAGAAAAAACCAAAGGATTTAGATTAATGGGTCAGAGATTTACTTTGGACTCCTGGATTTTCTCCGAAATTGTTTCTCCTTATAGCGGGGAATATAAAGGACCAAAATCTCCCCTGCCCACCGAAGAAAAGCCATTTACTTTTAGCTGGGATGATGCTTATCCTGAATATAGAAAAAATCGGCCTTTTACCTGGGTGAAGACCGACGTAAAAGTCTGTCCCCCACCAGCTATGAGAGAGGTTAGAGGTTTCCCGCGAGGATTAGATTTAATGGCTTTGTTAGGCTCTGAGAGGGCTAAAAAGATTTTAGAAAGTTCGGGGGATACCCAATATACAGATTACGAGAAGAAATTTTCTGAACTGAAAATTTTTATAGATTCCCTTACCAAAGAAGATTGGTCTAAAAATCTTTATCTAAATTGGCTTTATGTGTTAAAATCCTTGAATAGTGAATTCGGTAAAGGTTATCCTACTTTTATGCAAACCGAAGCCTGGCAAGATAAAGAATTAAATACCGCTTTAGCCTCCTGGACTGAATTAAGACATGATACCCTTTTATATGTCAAGCAGAGTTATACTATCGCTGAGATGGGAGGAATGTTTGAGCCTCCGGTAGTTGTTGGTTATGTTGAGCCAGTACCAGAATTTTATGCCCGACTTTTAGCTCTAACCAAGATGACTAACCAGGGGTTTAAGAGCTTAATTCCTCAAGAAGAATTAGAAAAGTTAATGATAGAGTCAGGTCTTAATAGATTTGCAGAAATATTAAAAAAGCTACTTGATATCTCTAAAAAAGAGTTGGAAAACACTCCATTAAATGATAATGAGTACAGTTTTATCGAAAACTTCGGCAGTATCTCCGAAAGTTTAATCAGTACTGTTTCAGGAGGAGAAGTCGACCCTGAGGTATTTAAAACAGTTTTAGTGGCTGATGTGCATACAGATGGTAATACTGAAAAAGTTTTAGAAGAGGGAGTGGGTTATATTAAAACTGCGGTAATAGCCTATAAACTTCCGGAAGGCCACATACTGATAGGAGTGGGACCAACCTTTAGTTATTATGAATTCAAACAGCCAATGGAAGATAGATTAACTGATGAAGGGTGGAGAAAAATATTGGATTTCAATCCCCCACCCGAACCAGAGTGGACCAATACTTTTTCAGAATGATTAATATGGCTCATTTAAAAATATGTTTCTTGGCCTTAATAAGATTTTTATAAGAATTGAAGCAAAATAAAAAATTCTAAAAGTCCTTTGTGTTTTAACAAAGGACTTTTAGAATAATATTCTGTTTATTCGCT
>JAHIPR010000252.1 GCA_018903015.1 bacterium | reverse complement strand
TTTTTTGTATTGATTGGTCGTTAGTATTGAGTGAATAGTATCTCTTGTATTAGCGTGGAGCGTATAGCGTTTAGCGTACAGCGTATAGTTTACAAAATACACTAATATATATTAGTTTATTATTAGTTAATTGACTAATTAAGTTCGTATTACGTAAAATTGTAAAGAATTTTTAGCTCATAATATACAAATATTGTTTTTAATGTAGGGGTGGGATTTATCCAACCCGGGTATTCTGGTAATTTTTTCAACGGGCTTGATGAATCAAGCCCTTACTATCTCTACGCTAAACGCTATACGCTGTACGCTCGAATAATATTCACTAATGATTAAATCAGACCAGAAGACTGGTAGGCTGGTCAACAAAATCAAGGAAGAAAAGAATGCACGAAGGTTCAATTGCTCAAAATTTATTAACCATTGCCTTAGAAAAAGCTAAAGAATACAAAGCGAATACGATAACTCTTATCAGAGTAAAAGTTGGAGAATTTACCGGAGTAAACCAAGCTGCTTTAGAGTTTGCTTTCGATAATTTTAGTAAAGGCACCATTGCGGAAAAAGCATCTTTACAGATAATGTTATCACCGTTATTAGGTCAATGCCTAAAATGTAACAAGATATTTGAAATTAAAAAAGATGAATTTAAGTGTTTAAAGTGTAATAATTTAGAAATAGAAATAGTTTCTGGTCAGGATTTATATATCCAGGATATTGAGATAGAATAAATTATTTTAAAAAATAAAAATACTTTACATTAAAAAAATAAAATGTTATACTTTATTTTGTTAATTTAAGTAAAGAGAGGTGAAGAAATGATAGATTTTATTGTAACCTTTTTACTTAGCATGCTTACCTATCTAATTCTTAGCGCCAGCCAGGGAGAAGTATGGGGGTTATGGAGCATTTTCGAAATTATGACCGGAATTTTTCTTTCTCTCGTTGTAGCCCTTATAGCCAATAAGGTATTATTTCAAAAAAGAACTTACAGAATGTTAAACCCATTTAGATGGGTTATTTTTTTAGTCTATTTGATCGGACCGTTTTTTTGGGCAATGGCTAAAGCAAATATTGACGTCGCCTACCGGGTAATTACCGGGAAAATAAATCCCGGTATAGTAAAAATATCTCCAGGGTTAAAGACAGATTTAGGAATTACTTTATTAGCAGATTCTATTACTTTAACTCCGGGAACGCTCAGTGTTGACATTGATGAAACAAATAATGATTTGTATATTCACTGGATAAATGTTACCACTTTAAAGCCTACTATCCACCATATTTGTGGTAATTTCCCTCAATGGATTAGGAGGATTGCAGAATGAGTGAATTTTTTAAAATTTTTATTATTCCCGGGGGATTATTGTTGATATTTATGTTACTATCCTTGATTAGACTCATCCTTGGACCCACTGTTCCTGATAGAATAGTAGCTCTGGATACCATAAATACTTTAGTGGTAGCTGGAATGATACTCGTAGGTGCAGCCTATGAAGAAGTCATTTACATTGACGTAGCTATTGTTTATGCTTTACTATCTTATATTGGAACCTTATATGTAGCTAAATATTTAGAAGGAGGGTCTAAAAAATAATGGAAACATTATTGACTGTTTTGTATATTTTTTTAGGAATAGGTTTATTTTTTAATTGTTTAGGCTCAGTGGGACTTCTTAGATTTCCTGATGTTTACACCAGACTTCATGCTGCAACAAAAGCTACAACTTTCGGTTCAATTTTTACTTCTTTGGCAGTTATTATTTATGGTTTTTCCCGTTGGAATATTACAGATGATTCTAAATTTGGAGTCCTTGCTCTTCATACCATCGTGGCTTTAATTTGTCTGATAATTACCAATCCTACTGGTGCCCATGCTATTGCCCGCGCTGCTCATCGTAGTGGAGTAATGCCCAAACAAGCAGTAATTGACGAATTAAAGGAGGCTAAATTGAAATGAATACTTTTGTTGAATTAATTCATATTTCAATTTTAACAATGATGGTTATTGCTGGTTTTTTAGCAGTAATAATAAAGAAATTATTGCCTTCAGTAATTGCACTATCAGTAGCAAGTTTGCTTCTTTCATTAGAATTTTATCTATTACATGCTCCTGATGTTGCTATAGCTGAGGCAGCTATTGGAGCAGGATTGACTATGGCAATATTTATTTTTGCAATTAGAGGGACTAGATAGGGGGAGGATAAAGTGAAAAAAATTATTTTCGGTATCGCCTTTATAATATTTTTTTCTTTCTTGATAGTTAGCGCTATAAACATGAGAACATTCGGAGAACCTACTATTAGTCAAATGGATGATTATTTTATTGAAAATGCCCAGAGCGAGACCGGGGCAAACAATGTAGTAACCTCCATCGTTTTTGACTATAGAGGTTTTGATACATTAGGAGAAGCTACAGTACTTTTTACCGCAGTGATGGGGGTTGTAGCTCTTTTCAGGGGGGTCAAGAAATGAAAGAAATGTCTAGAATAGTAAAAACTGTTACCAATTTCGTTTATGGTTTTATTATTATTTTTGGTTTTTACATAATAGCACATGGCCACCTTACTCCAGGTGGAGGTTTTCAGGGTGGTGCTGTAGTAGGCTCAGCTTTCGCTTTGCTATTGGTTTCTTATGGTAGTTTGAATTCTAGGGAATTTCTCAAAAAGGATATTTTATCACTCTTTGAAGGCTTTGGTTTAATTTTGTTTATAGTTTTAGGTTTTTCGGGATTAGGAATAACTTTTTTTTATAACTTTTTAGCTAACAGTGGGAGCTGGTTCGGTGATACTGCCATAATCGGTGTTAATCCAGGCAATATGAATACTGGAGGAGTAATTCCTTTGATGAATATTGCCGTTGGATTAGAAGTTTTATCTGCTTTTGGGGTTATTGTTTTGACTATGGCTAGCGGAGCGGAATTTACTAAGAAGAAGGAGAATTCATAAAATGATAGGCAATTTACCTTATGTTGCAGTAGTAATATTTATTGGATTAGGAATTTATACTCTTATGTTTAAGAAAAATTTAATCAAAATTGCTATCGGTATTGTTTTGATTGAAAATGGTGTAAATCTATTTTTAATTACCTTAGGTTATAGAAAAGGAGCAATCGCCCCGATTTATACTCAGGCACCCTCTGGACAAGTAATGGTTTTGCCAACTCCTCAAGCACTGACTCTTACCAGTATAGTTATAGGTATTGCAACTACTGCTTTAATATTGTCGGTTGCCATGATGATTTATAAACACTACGGGACCTTAGATACAGACCAGGTAAGGAGGTTAAGAGGATGAATCTATCGAACCATATTCCTATATTAATAATAGCTATACCTCTATTGGCAGCTTTTTTAGTTCCGCTTATCGGCCGGATAAATAAAAAAGCTACGGGGATTCTTACCACCCTTGCTTTAAGTGTTAGTTTAATTTTGACCATTGCATTAGCGGTTAAAATACTAACAGTTGGTCCCCAAGTTTATGTTTTTGGTGCAACATCTCCTTCTTTAACCTTACCTTCAGGACTTAAATTTCCTATTAGAATCATGTTCCAGATAGATGCAATGAGTATATTTATGGGTTTGATTACTGCAGTTATTTCTTTCGTGGGAGCAATTTATTCTTTAACTTTTATGGAGCAGCATAGCGGTCTTGATAAATATTATTCTTTATTACTTCTTTTAACTGTAGGTGTATTTGGCATTGAATTTACTGGAGATATGTTTAACTT
>JAHIPR010000033.1 GCA_018903015.1 bacterium | reverse complement strand
ACCGAGGCTAAATTGCTGGATATATTAGCAAGAAATAGTAATTAGGGTGGTCTAATGGTAAAAAATAATAGAAGCTTAAGAATTCAAAAATTATTAAAACAAAATGAGTTATATTTATTTTTAGTTATAATTGTTTACTCAGCCTTCATTACTTCTATAAATTCTTCCTTTTTGTCTCTGGAGAATCTGTTTGATCTGGGCAAGAGCAGTGCGGGGATGGGAATAATGGCTATCGGAGTCTTTATAGTTTTACTTTCAGGTGGGATAGATATATCTTTTACAGCCATTGCAATTTCAGGGCAGTATATTGCTGCTAATGTTCTGATAGCCAGCGGGGTAGATAATATATTTTTTGCATTTTTTATCTCCTGTTTAGTGGGAGTTGCTCTGGGAGCGATTAATGGCCTGCTCATTTCGCAATATAAAATCCCAACACTTATTACCACCTTAGGTACGGCAAGCGTTTTTCACGGAGCTTTATTAACTATTGTAGGAACTAAAGCTATCAATTCAGCTCAATTACCAGATTGTTTCAAAGCATTTGGTGCAAAAAATTTACTTATCCTGACTAAACCAAATGGGGTAAATTACGGATTATCTATCTTTATCATAATATTTATACTTCTTGCTCTACTGACCTGGCTTATTCTGAAATATACCATGTTGGGGAGAGGGATTTTCGCCATCGGCGGGGATATAAATGCTGCCGAACGGTCTGGTTTCAATGTTGCCAAGATTCAATTTTTTATTTACTGTTACGTCGGCTTTTTAGCTGGCATTGCCGGTGTTCTGCATATTTCCCTAATCCGTTATAGTAATCCCACCTATATAGTAGGTACCGAACTTAGTGTAATTGCGGCGGTAGTTCTGGGAGGGACCAGAATAACCGGTGGGTCAGGGACGATTATCGGGACAATAATGGGGGTGGCCATGGTAACCATACTAAATAATAGTCTTATCCTGGTAGGGCTATCTTCTTATTGGCATAATTTCTTTGTAGGATTGATAATTATCATAAGTGTTAGCATTACTTCCTATCAGAGCAAAAGGAGTATCGGAAATATAGTTTTTAGAAGATAATGATTTATAATGGGGAGGTACTATTTGTTAGGTAAATATTCAAAACATTCAAAGACATTAACTTTATTTATCATAATGATCAGTGTTTTTATGGTAATATCGATATTTTTACCGGGTAAATTCTTAACCATTAGAAATTTCCAATCGATGTTTAGCCAAATCCCTGAATTTGGCTTACTGGCAATCGCTGTAATGCTGGCTATGTTGACCGGGGGGATCGATTTATCAATTGTTGCCACAGCTAACTTGGCAGGTATAGTTGCCGCACTTATTTTAACTAAATATACCTTTCCCCAAATAGGCGTATACGAGGAGCTATTCACCATAATTTTAGCTGTCGCATCAGCACTTACTGTATCCTTAATATGTGGATTCCTAAACGGAATCTTGGTGGCTTATATAGGAGTTCCGGCGATTCTTGCCACCTTAGGTACGATGGGCCTCTTTTCAGGAATAGCAATTATTATTACCAAAGGATATGGTATTATGGGGTTTCCTGAAAAATTCTTATTTATTGGGAGTGGAACTATCCTTTTAATACCGGTGCCTATGATTATTTTTATTCTCTGTGCCTTAGTAGCTGTTTTAATCTTAAATAAAACTACCTTTGGGTTTAGTGTATACATGTTAGGATCTAATCCGGTATCAGCCCGCTTTAGCGGCATAAACAACGAAAGTATTTTGGTTAAAACCTATATGATGAGCGGCTTATTTGCTGGATTGGCTTCGATAATAATGATATCAAGAGTCAATTCAATTAGGGAAGGATATGGTTCTGTATATTTGCTCCAGGCAATCCTTGTTTGCGTTTTAGGGGGTGTCGATCCCACCGGAGGGTCTGGAAGTATATTCGGACTTATTATGGGGATTATTACCTTGCAAGTTCTTCAAAGCGGTTTTAATATTCTATCTTTTAGCCCCTTTTTCAAGAAGGTCATATGGGGTTTGATATTAATTTTAGTAATGGTAATAAATTTTTACAGTGCTAAACTAACACAAAAATCGATAAAAAGATTAAAAATTAATTAATGAATTAAGGAGGTATTTATGAAAAAGATTATAAATGACCCGAAGAATTTTGTTAATGAGATGATAGAAGGGATCTTAGTAGCACACCCGGAGCAGCTTAAGTGTGTAAATAATGATTTAAGATGTTTAGTCCGTTCAGATAGTAGAAAACCTGGCAAAGTGGGACTCTCCACCGGTGGAGGGTCAGGGCATCTACCCCTATTTTTAGGCTATGTCGGAAAAGGGATGTTAGACGGCTGTGCAGTGGGAAATGTGTTTGCTTCTCCCAGTGCAAAGCAGATGTTAGAAGTT
>JAHIPR010000251.1 GCA_018903015.1 bacterium | reverse complement strand
ACTTGAAAATATGGAAATTGGGTTAAATTATTTTAATTCTACTGACAATTTATTGCTTTTAACCTCTGATATTCCCCTGATTACCCCTGAAGCAATTGATGAATTTTTAAGAATATGTACTAAAAGAAAAGCTTGTATCGGCTATCCCATAATTACCAAAGAAAACATTATAAAAAAGTACCCTGAAACGGAGAGAACTTATGTAAAAATGAAAGAAGGGGTATTCTGTGGAGGAAATATTATATTTTTTAAACCAGAAGTATTTTTTCAAAATAAAGAATTAATTCAAGAATTGTTTAATAATAGAAAAGATAACTGGAAAAATGCTAAACTATTAGGACTTAAATTTATATTAAAATTTTTATTTAAAACACTAACTATGGAGGAAGCAGAAAAAAGAATAACCGACATAGTTGGTTATAATTCTGTTGCAGTTATGGTATCATATCCTGAAATAATGATTGATTTAGATAAGCTCAGTGATTTGAAATTAATTCGAAACTGTTTGGAGAGGCAGAGATGATATTTTAAAATAATAAAAAAATTTGTAATAATATAATATTAGTGATAAAATGTTTTTGGATATAATATATAGAAGGATAACTCTTCAATAGCCCTCTTTTTTATGAATTTCTAAATATTTTTAATACTCCAGGCTTATTTTTTTTGTTAAAAGGTATGTTGGAGAAATATTTAGTGGTCCCAGAGGATAAAGAAATGCTTTATACATAGGAATTTCCTTTTTTTAATCCCCGTTTAGATACTCACTTAACAGGGTAAACAAAAGACAGTAAAAAAAACAGGAAGGGCACAATTCATTATGCCCTCACAAAAGAAAAATAGAAGTACTGCGCGCTGTGTCTTTTCGTACTAACAATTATTCACTATTTTCTTACGATTAATTTAAAATTAATGTTTTAAAAAATAAAAAAATACTAATAAAATCTAATCATATATATAAAGGGAGGTCTTGCAGTTTGCTTTTAACAGAATTAAAAGAAAAAAAGATTAACGATTTATGTAAAATTGCACAAGAATATAATATTAATAATTTTTCCAGAATAAAAAAGATGGATCTAATCTTTAAAATTTTACAAGCAGAAACAGAGAAAAAGGGTTACATGTTTTCTGAGGGGATTTTGGAGATTATGGATGAGGGATTTGGTTTTTTGAGAACAGGAGGGTACTTGCCCAGCGAAAACGATATTTATATTTCCCCTTCTCAAATAAGAAGATTCAATCTTAGCATCGGAGATCTTGTATCAGGCCAAGTTAGACCGCCGAAAGAAGGAGAAAGATATTATGCTTTGCTAAAAATTGAAGCCGTTAATCATGAAGATGCAGAGTTATCTAAAGAAAGAATAGATTTTGAAAACCTTACTCCTCTTTTTCCCGAAAAGATGATTAAATTAGAAAATAAATCAATTGAAATATCAACACGAATTATTGATATATTTTCACCAATCGGGAAAGGTCAGCGAGGTCTTATAGTTTCCCCTCCAAAAGCAGGTAAGACAATTTTATTAGAAAAGATTGCCAACGGAATTACTATTAATCATCCAGAGATAAAGCTTATGATTTTATTAGTTGATGAAAGACCAGAAGAAGTGACTGGCATGCAAAGATCAGTAAAAGCTGAAGTGATAAGCTCTACCTTTGATCAACCCATCACTAATCATATAAAAATAGCGGAAATTGTCTTGGAAAGAGCTAAAAGATTGGTAGAACAAAAGAAAGACGTAGTCATATTGTTAGATAGTATTACGAGATTAGCGCGTGCCTACAATCAAAATATTCCAACAAGTGGCAAAACTCTATCCGGTGGTTTAGATTCAAGTGCTCTTTATTTGCCAAAAAGATTCTTTGGGGCAGCGAGGAATATTGAAGAGGGAGGTAGCTTGACTATACTTGCCACCGCTCTAGTGGAAACAGGAAGCAGAATGGATGATGTAATATTTGAGGAATTTAAAGGTACTGGTAATATGGAATTAAGGTTAGATAGAGAACTTTCTGAAAATCGAATATTTCCGGCAATTGATATTAGGAAATCAGGCACTCGAAAAGAAGAATTATTACTAACTAAAGAGAATTTACAAAAAATATGGTTGCTAAGAAGGGCATTAGCTTCACAACCATCTCTGGGTGCGGTAAAATTAGTGATTACTAAATTAAAAAAGACAAAGAATAATCAAGAGTTTTTAGATTCTATTAAAGAACAGGATATTTAATAAAATATTATAAATTAAATTAGAAAGATTAAGGTTTAGTGTAAACTTTAGTAGGGTATTTTAAGAAAGAAAATAATAGTTTTTTCACTATTGTTTTTATTTTTTTCTTTACGCGATACGCGATACTATATAATCGATACTGATTTAAATTTTGACCTAAAAATAAGAATATGTTATAATTTATATATTTTTAATCTAATAATATTAACAAAAGGAAGTTAGAGGAAGAGGAAAATGAAAAAAGATATACATCCAAAATATGAAAAAGCAACAATGAGCTGTGCTTGTGGTAGCAGTTTTGAAACCGGTTCTACTAAAAAGAATATGAAAGTAGAAATATGTTCTGCCTGTCACCCTCTTTTTACCGGTAAACAAAAGATAATTGATGCTGCAGGAAGAGTTGAGAGATTTAATAAAAAATACAATTTAACCAACGATGAAGATAGTGATAATTAATTGAGATACTATCACAAAAATATTTAAATGATTCCAAAATAAATATTACATTAAAAAATAAATAGAAAAAGTTTTTGATGAATGATTACAAGAATAAAAAATATGAACGAGAAAAAGATATTATTTAAGAATATTTGTAATAAAATAATGAATCAATTTAAATAAAAAAAAGACAGAGCTTTCGAAAAGCTCTGTCTTTTTATGTTAATTTAATTGTATATGAAAATAGTTTTGCATTTTAAACTAACGACTATTCACTATCCACTAATTTTATGGTGTAGAGGAGGGAAGAAATGCCTAAGAGCAGAAATGAGGGTTGGATTGAAGTTATATGTGGGAGCATGTTTAGCGGGAAGAGTGAAGAATTAATAAGAAGAGTTCGTAGAGTTCAAATTGCTAAAAAAAAGATTCAGATATTTAAACCAACTATTGATAATAGGTATGCTGTTCAGTATATTTACTCACATAACGGTACTAAGGTTGAAGCTATAAATATTACTAAATCAAAAGAAATTTCGGAAAGAATAGAACCAGATACTGAGGCAATCGCTATTGATGAAGCTCAATTTTATGATGATGATATTGTACTCGTTTGCCAAAAACTTGCTGACCAAGGGAAAAGGGTAATTATTGCTGGTTTAGATCAGGATTTTAGGGGGGAACCATTTGGCCCCATTCCTAAATTGCTTGCAGTAGCAGAATACATAGATAAGTTGCATGCTATCTGCATGGTTTGTGGTAATACAGCTTCCAGAACTCAAAGATTAGTAAATGGTCAGCCAGCAAAGTATAGTGATCCGACTATATTAATTGGGGCACAAGAAAGCTATGAAGCGAGATGTCGGAAATGCCATACGGTACCTAAAGAGTAAATTTCGTATCGCAAGATAGCGTATAGCGTTTAGCGTAGAGCGTGGAGTTGGAAGAGAAGAAGTCAGAAGCCTAATTCGTATCTCGTATTACGTAAAGAAATTAGTAATGTATAATATGTAGGGGCAGACCTTGTGTCTGCCCGTAATAAGTAATGTGTAGGGTCACGATGCATCGTGACCGATAAAGACTATACGCTAAACGCTGTACGCTATACGCTATCTAAAGTGAGGTTAATTCTATGAAAGTTCGGTTGATAGACTACACTAAGGACCCTGAAAAAATAGTAGCTCAGTCAGCAAGATTATGCTATTCTGCGTTAAGTATCGAAGATTTAGAAGAAAAACTTACCAATGAATCGATAATAAAATTAATTAAAAAAATAATGAAATTAGGACATTATTCTGTTTTGGAGCATGCTACTTTTACTTTCGCCATAGAAGAAATATCCAGAGTTACTTCCCATCAATTAGTGAGACATCGGCTTGCCTCTTTTTCCCAACAAAGCCAAAGATATGTTAAAATAAATAAGGAAGGCTTTACTTTTATTATTCCAAAATCTATTGAGAAGAATAAAAAGTTAGCTAAAATATATAGAGATGCTATAAAAAAATTAGATGGAATTTATCAACTATTATTAGATTATAATATAGAGGCAGAAGATGCCAGATATATCTTACCTCAGGCGGTTACAACTAAAATAATAATAACAGCAAATGCTCGAGAATTACTACATATCTTTAAATTAAGATGCTGCAATCGAGCCCAATGGGAGACCAGAGAAGTTGTTATGAATATGTTAAAAGAAGTTAAGGGTATTGCGCCCACTATATTTGAAAATGCAGGTCCGCCTTGTATTTTAGGACCTTGCCCAGAAGGGGGATTATCCTGTGGTAAACCCTGGCATAAAAATAAAGAAGAAGGAGTAAATGGATAATAATGAAAAATGCTGACTGTAATTATGGAGGTCAAGCGGTAATTGAAGGAGTGATGATGAGATCTCCTTTAAAATATGCCATTGCTGTTCGTAAACCAGATAAAGAAATAATTTTAAAAACAGGTAAATTAAGGACATTGTCCGATAAGATGAAATTTCTTAAATGGCCCATTTTTAGAGGAGTAATTAATTTGATCGAGTCTTTAATACTTGGCTTGAAGGCATTAACTTATTCTGCAGAACAGGCAACTGGCGAAGAAGAGAAAATAAATAGCGTAGAAATGTTTTTTACAATTGTAATTGCTTTTGCATTGTTTATAGTGTTTTTTATAGCTCTTCCTACCGCAATGGCTAGATATTTAGATAGGTACCTATCTAATATAATTATTTATAATTTGTTTGAAGGATTATTAAGAATTAGTATATTTATAACTTACTTATTTTTTATCTCAAAAATAAAAGATATAAGAAGAGTATTTGAATACCATGGAGCAGAACACAAGGTAATATATACTTATGAAGCAGGCGAAGAACTCAACGTTGATAATGTGAAAAAATACAGTACTCTACACCCTCGATGTGGAACAAGTTTTATTTTTATTGTTTTAGT
>JAHIPR010000250.1 GCA_018903015.1 bacterium | reverse complement strand
AGCTTAAAACTCTTATCTGTTGATGCCTTCAAATGATTTTCCTGATACCACGCCCAGCCTAAGTCAGAATCTACTCCTCCCCAGGGTTCTCCATACCACTTTTTCTTGGCCTCCAGATGGTAATGATATTTCCAGCTCCCATTCCTAATACTATCTCCAATGGGCATTCTTCCATAAAATTTGTACATATCTATCGCCGCAGGACTCATTTGGTCATCAAAAGGATCTTTGGGTTTCCATTTCCTCGCTTCCTCTTCTATCCATTGATCTATATAATCAATAGGGTCAGGTCTTGCAATGACTCCAATTTCATGCTCCTATAATTGTTAGTACGCTATAAATTTTAAAAATCCTTCTTTTTGAAAAATAAAATTTATACAAAAGAAGGGATAAGCCTTTACTTAAATTATTGGTTAGTCCTAAAAACAAAGTGTTTGATACTCATTTTTAAGTTATCAGTAAGTATTTCTCCGGAAAGAATAACCCGGTCCACCTGGTCACTTACCAGAAGATGATGAATTTTTTTGGAAAAAGAGCATTCTTTGGTTATTTTTGATATAATAAATTACTATCGTTGATAAGGAAGGTGCCGATATGGATGCTATTTTTCAGTGGGGATTAGATTTCATTACTATTTGATATTTTACCGGAAATTCAAAAGGTTCAGGCCTTTGGATATGGTTTCCCCAGCGGCCATGCCCAGTCTTCCCTGGTGGTCTGGGGGAGTATAGCTTATTGGAAAAAGCAAATCTGGATGCGTAACCTTTCTGTTTTACTGATTCTTTTGATTGGATTTTCCCGCATCTATCTGGGCGTCCATTTTCCTACCGATATCCTGGGAGGATGGTTAATTGGCGGACTCATTCTCGGCCTAAGTTCTTTTATATTTTTAAAGGTCAAGCTCGATTTCATTCCGGAAAATATGCTATTTAAAATCATTGGTATTACACTATTTCCGGTGATCTTATTACCATTTCAATCATCACCGGATATCATCAGTTCGGTAGCTGATTTGACCGGTATTGGCTATGGTCTGCTATTATTTCATTCTTTAATTGGCGGGGTTCGACCGGGGAACTGGCTGCAGCGGCTTTTCAGTTTTTTGGTTGGGGTTATCGGGATAGGAATATTATATCTTGGATTAAAATTGATACTTCCTTCGGAGGGCCAATCTTTCTACCAATTAAGCCGGTTTTTCCGTTATCTGTTATTGGGTATATGGATCAGTTTTGGGGCACCCTGGTTATTTATCCGTACGGGATTAGCCTGTCAAGTGGAGAAAAAATCATGAGATATAGATTCGAGCAAGAAAAATTATTAATCCGATTCATTATTTTTATCTTGTTTAATTCTTTGGGTCTTCGTTCCCTTGAATTTTTCATCTAAGAATTCTCTTGCAACTTTCCTGCCAAGCAAGATACTTCCTTCTATCATTAATTAAATTGTATTTAAAATAGACCTCAACCTTGCTCGAGTGTCAAGAATAAAGATTTGACCCCATTTATCACCTTTAAAAATAATTTAATCTGCCTCCTTTGGCAATATATATAAATGTTCCGGTGATAATATTATCCCTACTTTTTCTCCTTCTCGAAAAATATTAGCTTGTTTTGGACTATAATCAATTATCGATATCTTCACTTCTTCATTTATATCCACTACATATTCTACTGTAGGACCCAAATAAGTTGCTCTGCTTACCAATCCAAAAAAATCCGCTTTCTCTTCCCGTTTAACCTTAACACTCTCCGGCCGGGTAACAACTAATACCTTGTCTTCCGGCTCCAGTTTTCTTTCTTGGTAATTTATAGTAAACTGCTTTCCAAAAATCTCAATTGTTACTAAAGGACCTGATACTTTTTTTACTTTTCCTTCAATAAAATTAATGCTACCGATAAAATCAGCTACAAATTTACTCTGCGGATAATTATAAATATCAAAAGGTAACCCTATTTGCTCAATCTTCCCTTTATTCATTATCACTATTCTATCTGAAAGGCTCATGGCTTCGGTTTGATCATGGGTTACATAAACAGTGGTAATAGATAAGCTGCGTTGAATTCGGCGAATCTCAGTTCTCATTTGCACTCTAAGTTTGGCATCTAAGTTAGACAATGGTTCATCGCATAACAAAACCGAGGGTTCAATAACTAAAGCTCTTGCCAGAGCTACTCTTTGCTGTTGTCCCCCGGATAGATTGCCTGGTGCCCTATTTTCTAGACCCTCTAATCCTATTAAGTTAATTATATCCTTTACTTTTTCATTGACTTCCTTTTTCCCCATTTTCCTATATCTCCAACCATAGGCAATATTTTCTGCTACCGTCATATGAGGAAATAAACCATAACTTTGGAAGACCATTGCTGTATCTCTTTTATTTGCAGGTAAATTATTTATTAATCTATCTCCTAAGTATATTTCTCCGGAATTGGGAATTTCTAATCCGGCGATCATTCTACAAGTAGTACTTTTCCCGCAACCAGAAGGACCTAATAAAGTAAGTAGTTCACCTGGTTTCACCTTTAAAGAAATACTATCTACTGCAAGTACCTCTCCTTCTCCAGAAGCTCCTTTATATGTTTTAGTTAAATCTTTTAAGACAATACCTTTTTGACTTATTTTGATATTTTCAATCATTTATTTTTCTCCTATAATGAAATGGTTTATTAACCAAAAGTAGTTGTAGGTCCCTTTTCTGTGAATTTACGTATTAAAGAAATGGCAACCAATACTATCACAATTAGCACCGTACACAATACACAAGCCGGCCCTAAACGCATAATTTCAGTTTCCGACAAAATTAATATAGTAAGGTGATTCCATCGAGCCGAAACTAAAAAAATTATAGCACTAACTGCGGTCATACATCTTATAAAACTATATGATAACCCCGCAAAAAAAGCAGGTTGGATTAAGGGGAGGGTAATATCTTTAAAAGTGTGTGGACTATCTGCTCCTAAATTAGTAGCAGCTTCTTCAATAGCAGGATCAATCTGACTCAAAGCAGCTACCCCTGATTCAATGCCAACCGGCATATTGCGGAAAATAAAACAAATCACCAATATCAAACCAGTACCGGTTAGAGAGAAGGGCGGCTTATTAAAAGCTAAAATATATCCTATTCCTACCACTGTTCCTGGTACTGCAAAAGAAAGCATAGACACAAATTCCATACTTTTCTTTCCTATAAAATTCTTTCGCACTACTAAAAAAGCAACAATCATTGCTAAAATTCCCGTAAAGGGAGTAGCTATAGCAGAAAGAGTAACTGTGTCTTTTATAGTCTTTAAACCTACATCCCAACTGTACTTAAAATGATCCAAAGTAAGAGAATAATTAAGTCCCCACAATTTAAAGAAACTTCCCATAATTACAATAATATAAAAAAGCAAAACCGTTACCGAAATCAGCCCGCAAAAGAACGTGATAAAATATTTTACAGGACGCCCTACCTTAAAATCCCTTGGGGTATAAGGTTTTCCGGTTACAGTAATATAAGATTTTTTTCCTACCCAGTATTTTTGAAAAAGAAAAGCTATCATAGAAGGTACCAATAATAAAATAGCTAATGCTGAACCAAGGGACATATTAAACATTCCCGTGAATTGCAAGTATGCTTGCACAGAAAGTACATCAAATCTACCCGAAAGCACCATTGGATTAGCAAAGTCAGCCAAAGAAGTAACAAATACTAAAAGCCAGGCACTAGCAATTCCAGGGACAGAAAGAGGGAGGGTGACCGAAGAAAATACAGAACTCCAGGAAGCTCCTAAGTTCATAGCACTATCTTCCAATTCAGGGTTAATAGATTGCAATATTCCGTTAAGTACTAAATAGGCAATAGGAAAGTAGCCCATTGTCTGCACCAAAACCAAGCCCTTTAAACCATAAATATTAAAATTAGTCAAACCTAATATATGTTTGGTAATTATTCCATTTCTTCCTAAAAGAAGTATTACGGAAAGAGCTAGCATAAAAGGAGGGGAAATTATGGGAAGCATGGCTAATGTTTTAAAGAAGGGCTTAGAAGATATATCAGTTCTATTTAAGGCGAAAGCAAAAATAAAACCTATTAAAGTAGCCAAACTAGCAACAATAACCCCCAAAAGCATACTATTAAAGAAGGTCTTAGCCAACCATCGGTGTTGAAAAATATATTTATAAATATCTAAGCTCAGATGTTCATCTGGTAAAAAACTTAATTGTATCACCTTAAATAAAGGAAAAAGTATAAATAAAATAAGGCTTAACCCTACTAAAATAATAATTAGTAATAAAAAAGGTTCATTGATTAATCTTCTAATTTCATTTACTTTATTTAATAAATTCTTCTTGATTTTACTCATTATCCACCTATCCCTATAAAAAGTAACAAATTTCTTTTAATGATAGCCCATTAATTTACCAGTGAAGAGAGAAATATAATCAAAATAATCTATTTCTCTCTTCACCTTTTTACAATCTTATTTTAAAATTTAATTATTGTCCAAAGACCTCATCGGTCCACCGAGCGACCAACCTATTTTTGTTTTCACCCGCCCATTTATTGTCTTGAGTAATCGTTTTTACTTGCGAGATGGGTATTGCCCCCACTTTTAGCTCTACCTCTACAAATGGACATACATATACACTCGCGTATACTTCGGCAGCTCTTTTTGTTAAAGCCCAATCAAAAAGTTTTTTTGCCAATTCAGGTTGAGGTCCCCCTTTAACAAGGGAAATAGAGGCAATTTCATAACCGGTCCCTTCGGAAGGGAAGGTAATCTTTAAGGGGTATCCTTCTGCAACAAGCTTTACTTGATCATGGGCATACCCTATGCCAACGGCAACTTCACCTATGGAGGCACTTTTACCTGGTGCGGATCCTGAACGAGTATATTGGAAAATATTTTTATCCAATGCTTTAAGATACTTAAAGGCCTCATCTTCGCCAAAAATTTGAACTACGGTAGCTAACACATTATAAGCTGTCCCCGAGGTCCCCGGATTTGCAACCATAATATGTCCCTCGTATTCGGGTTTAATAAGGTCAGCCCATGAAGTGGGAGCTTCGATCCCTAACTCTTTGAGTAAATTAGTATTACTTGCAAAACATAGGGGACCGGCATATATCCCCGTCCAATAATGGTCTTCATCTTTAAAATTATCGGGTATATTCACAGCATTAGGTGATTCATAAGGCATAGTTATACCTTTATCTTTGGCTACGATGTGATCTAAACCAACCCCTCCATACCATATACTAATCTGTGGATTTTCTTTTTCTGCTATTAATCTTGCTACACATTCACCACCTGACAATCTTACAAAATCTACCCCAATCCCTGTATCTTCTTCAAAGGCAGCTAACGCAGCCCGCGCTAAAGGCTCATCAAGTGTAGTATAAATCGCTAATCTCTCTGCGGCTAGAATTACATTAGAAGAAAATAAAAAGATAATTATCATAACTAAACATACACCAATTAAAACTATTTTTTTCTTCATTCGAACAAACCCCCTTAATAATATAGAAAACGAATTTTTTACTTAGCACAGTTCTTTTCTACAAATACATTTACTCTTCTTAATAAAATATCTTATTTATTTTACCACCTCCCCTTTTTTAATAAATAGATTAGGACGTGAGATTGAAATTGTTGAGCATATCTGCTTTGGTTGTTTATTTAAAAAAAAGCCTAAAGGATTGGTTCAAATTTATGGAACCTATCCTTCAGGTTTTTGTACTGAAAGTGTAGCATTTACCAAAAGAAGCCTGCACCGCTTGGTCCAGGCTTCTTTTGGTAGAACGGAACCCTAGGTACACTTACAATATAATATTTAATTTCAAAAAAATCTTACCACGCATGATTATAATTGTCAAATTTTATTGGGGAATTGTCACACAACTCTTGCAGCCATTGGTAAGATCTTCCAATCTTATCCTTTACTTTTGGAAGGATTCCTGGGGTCAGATACTGTCTTGAATTTCAACCCCGATTCCTCATCCGAAGTATGTGAGATGATATAATTCTACTATTATCATCCACAAATTTGGACAAGCATGCTTAGGAGCTTGCTGTGATATATGCCGTAATTTGACCAAACAGAACTTGAAAATAATAACTATTTTACTTTTTTCTGGCTTTAACTACCAATGATTTTCTCTTTCCGGATTTTTTTTGAAAGACACCTAAAATAATCTCAGCTTCTTTAAAAGGTACGGTTATGAAGGAAAAGTCATTGTACACTTCCACCTGATCAATAACAGAATTCCTAACCCCCGTATTTTGCATAATAAATTTTACCAGTTTGCTAGGACTTAATTTATCTTTCTTACCCAATGCCACAAATAGCCTTGTTCTGCCTTCCATCTCTATTTTTCTGTTTTTACCTGATAAATCCTTTATTTCGCTATACAAGCCGGGGTTAAGTTTATCATCAAAACTGTAATTTAGTAATTTGGCCAGTATCTGAGTCGAGTTATTATTATCAAGAAGGTTTTTGGCCCAATTATAGTATGTATCATCTATTTCTTCACTGTTAATAGCTGCTATATCTTCGTTTATCTTATTTTTCTTTGCTTTAATGATATCCTTAACATTTGGTACTTTTGACTTTTTTATATCGGTCTTTGCTATGCGCTGAATGAACATCAGTTTATTATATTCGCTCGGTGTAATAAAGGTTATGGCCGTTCCCTGTTTACCTGCTCTTCCTGTACGACCGATTCTGTTCACATATGATTCGGGATCATGTGGAAGGGAATAATTAATTACATGAGTCAAATTGCTAACATCTATACCGCGCGCAGCCACATCAGTTGCCACCAGTACATTAATCTTCTTTTTCCTGAACTTATCCAGGGTATTTTCCCTTTGTGCCTGTGAAATATCACCGTGAATGGCATCAGCATCATACCCTCTGTCAATAAGATGGCTGACAACACTATCAACATCATTCTTTGTCCTGCAGAAAACTAGCCCGTAAAAATCTTCTTCAATATCAATGATCCTGCACAATGCCTCAAATTTATCAGTAGCTTTGACTTCATAATATATCTGTTCTGTAAGACTGGTGGTAAGCTGTTGTTTCTCGACAGTAATAAATTCATAATCTGCCATATATTTACTCGCGAGTGCCTTGATCCTTGACGGCATGGTAGCCGAAAACAGAAGGGTCCTTTTCCTGGGATTGGTATGCTTCATTATCTCTTCCATATCCTCAATGAACCCCATATTAAGCATTTCATCAGCCTCATCAAGGATCAGATATTCGATATCCTTGAGATTGAGTGTCTTTCTGTTGATGTGGTCAATAACTCTTCCGGGTGTACCTACAACAATATGCACTCCTTTTTTAAGGCGCCTCAGCTGCTGATCGATTGATTGCCCTCCGTAGATAGGAATGACCTGGATACCGGAATTGCCCTTTAATGAACTAATCTCCTCGGAAACCTGTATGGCAAGCTCTCTTGTAGGAGTAATGATAAGAGCCTGTACACTTCTCTCACTGGAGTTTATCATTTCTATTAAAGGCAGTCCGAATGCAGCTGTTTTGCCGGTACCTGTCTGAGCCTGTGCCATTATATTGGTATCGTCCCGCAACATTACGGGGATTGTTAAGGCCTGAATGCGAGATGGTTCTTCAAAACCCTTCTTATAAATAGCATCTAAGACCCTTTTAGAAAGGCCGAGATGCTCAAATTTGATTTTATCTGTCATAATTTTTCTCCTCAAGTTAACGTATGACAGGGGACGTCCCCTGACACACTACTGCATTTTTTAAACTTTTTTTCTGTTGATACAGAGAGTGAGAATCCAATAATTTTTTCCTAAGGCGTATATTAGAAGGTGTAATTTCTAATAATTCATCTTCTTGAATATAATCTAATGCTTGCTCTAAGGAAAACTGGCGGGGCTTCTCCAAACGAAGTGCTTCATCTGAACCACTTGCACGCATATTTGTAACATGTTTTTTCTTGGCGACATTCACTTCCATATCTCCCGCTCTTCTATTTTCTCCAACAATCATTCCCTGATAGACTTCTGTCGCCGAATTTACGAATAGTGTGCCTCTTGCTTGAGCATTGTGAAGACCATAGGTGCTGGTTAATCCGCTTTCATAGACAATTAATACTCCCTTAGAGCGATTGGGGATATGCCCCTTGTAAGGTTGATAATTAAGAAAGAGGTGGTGCATGATGCCTTTACCTTTTGTCCTGGTAAGAAATTCATCTCTGAAACCAATTAAACCTCTTGCCGGAATTTCAAATTCAAGTCGAAGCTGATCATCGGAAAAATCAATCATGTTAATTAATTTTGCTTTTCTCTTCCCACAAATTTCCATAACTACCCCCATGCTATCTTTAGGAACATCACAGGTCATCAGCTCTATCGGTTCGTGCTTTTCTCCATCAATATGTCTAAAAATAACCTTAGGTTTGGACACCTGAAATTCATAACCTTCGCGACGCATGTTTTCAATTAAAATAGAAAGATGAAGCTCTCCTCTTCCAGATACGTGGAAAGTATCTGTAGGCTCGGTTTCTTCCACCTTCAAACTTACATTGGTTTCTATTTCTTTAAATAGCCTCTCTCTTAAATGTCGAGAGGTAATAAATTTACCCTCTTTTCCGGCAAATGGACTATTATTTACAATAAAATCCATAATCAAAGTTGGTTCGTCAATTTTGATTTTTGATAAAGCTTCCGGTTTTTCTTTACAGGCAATAGTCTCTCCAATATTAGCATCGCTGATTCCGGCTATTGCTACAATTTCTCCTGATTCAGCTTTTTTTACCTCTTTTCTTTTTAAACCTTCAAAAAGGTAAAGCTTTGTAATTTTACATAATACTTTGCTCTTGTCCCGCTTGATTAAAGATACGATTTCCCCTTCTTCAATTTTTCCACGATTAATAAGTCCAACAACTATTTTTCCTACATAATCATCATAATTAAGATTAGTCACCAGTAATTGCAGGGGAGCATTATATTCTACTAAAGGAGCAGGTATATGCTCCAAAATGGTTGAAAAAAGAGGTTCAAGATCATCCTCTAAGTCCTCCGCAGAAAATCCGGAAACACCTGCACGTGCGGAAGTGTAAATAACCGGAAAACCGATCTGATCATCATTTGCTCCCAGTTCAATAAACAGATCATAGATTTCATTCAATACTTCGGCAGGTCGAGCATTAAGCCGGTCTATTTTATTAATAACTACGATAGGAATAAGATTCAATTCCATTGCTTTACGCAAAACAAATCTGGTTTGGGGCATGGGTCCTTCAAAGGCATCTACAATCAAGAGAACTCCATTAACCATTCGAAGTATTCTTTCAACTTCTCCACCGAAATCTGCATGTCCCGGAGTATCAACAATATTAATCTTTGTTTTCCGCCAATAAACAGATGCATTCTTGGAGAAAATTGTAATTCCTCTTTCCCTCTCTAAATCGTTAGAATCCATTATCCTCTCTTTTACTTCTTGGTTCTCCCGAAAAGTACCGCTTTGTTTCAACATAGCATCAACCAGAGTAGTCTTCCCATGGTCCACATGGGCAATAATAGCAATATTTCTTAAATTTACATTTTTCCTCATATTTATTTCCTTTATCCTAGATGGTGGCAAGCACAGAAATACAAAGTATACCACAATTATAAATTATATTCAAAATATTTTTTACTCATGTCATTTAAAAATCAAAAGTGCACTACCCAAAAACAGTAAAAAGGTATAATTTAGAACTAAATCTTAAAAAGAAAAGAGGTTCTAAATTATGTCCAAACAATTACACAAAAACTTTATCGTTGGTCAGGTTAAATCACTTTTAAAAAGTTATGTGGATAAAAAAATCAAGAAGGTAGATTTGGGTAAAATTGAATAAGATTAAATAGCAAAAAGGGTAAATTATTCTTATAGATTAAAAATAATCTACCCTTTTATTTATATACTGTCTGCAATGAAGTATGTCTGGTTATTGCCAGATACCTTCTATTAAAAATGACACTTTAATATTTTTTAAACATATCAAGTAATGAATTATATAAACTCGTATAACGCTTATAACCCTGTTTATAGGTATCTATATTAGCTTTATTTGGTTTCACTTGCTTTTTAATGCTGACCATTTTTTTAGTTGCAACTTTAAGATTTGGATAAATTCCAGTTGCCACTCCTGCCAACATTGCAGCTCCCAAGCAAGCAGCTTCTTCGTTTTCCATAATGTATACCGAACGTTGGGTTACATCAGCTTTAATTTGTGACCACAAGAGGCTACGGGAACCTCCTCCTAAAGAACGTATTTCATCTACTTTAATTCCAAGATCCTCTAAAACATCAATATTCCGCTGAACCGCAAAGGCAATTGCTTCCATAATTGAACGAACAAAGTGCGCTTTGCCATGATGCAAAGTAAAACCATAAAAAACACCTTTCGCTTTGGGGTTTGATTCGGGCGCCATGGCACCCTGTAGATGCGGCAACATAACTAATCCATTACATCCTGGTGGAACCTTTTCAGCTTCCTGATCTAATAGGTTATAGGAATCTGCTTGGAGCAAAGACGCCAAATCCATTTCGGAAGAACAAAACTTATCTCTAAACCAACGAAGAACCATACCTCCAGTAGTAAAAGTATGTGCCATATAGGTATTGGGTATACCATGATAATGACAGGGCATACGTCCTTTTTTATCAAAAATTGGGCTTTCCACTGTTGCACAAATAGCTAAAGCAGCACCAGTATTTTCTGATATAACACCAGGAGAAATATTTCCTACACCGATAGCTCCACAGGCCTGATCTAAAGCACCAGTTGCTACGATGGTTTTAGCAGATAGACCTAATTCTTTTGCAATAGAGGGTAATAGTGGACCGGCAACCTCTCCTGATTCACAGATTTCTGGTAATTGATCTCCTTTGATGCCTAAATAGTCTAACATCTCTTTCCACCATACTTTTTTAATTATATCCCAATAAACAGTGGAACAGATAAGGGAACCTTCACAAAGATATCTTCCGGTAAGTCGGAAAATAAAATAATCTTCAATTAATAAAAACTTAGAAACTTTACGAAATACTTCAGGTTGGTGTTTTTTAAACCATAAAATTTTGGCAGCTGGCCAAGTAGGCACAATTTCAACCTGACCGGTTACATGATAGGCATTTTCATTTCCAAATTCTTTCACTAACTCTTCTGCTTCCTGTTGGGCTCGATTATCCAGCCAAACTACAGCATTAGTTAAAGGTTTTTCTTCTTTGTCTACTAAAATAAGGGTTTCTCCCTGGGCTGATATTCCTAGGGAGTGAATTTGATCAGGATTAACCTTCGATTTTGTTAAAATTTCTGCTACTCCCTTTTTAAATGCCTGCCAGTAGGTTTCCACTTCCAATTCGACAGCTAACTCAGTTGGAGTTAATAATTGGTATTCCTGGGTTGAGGAAGCTAAAACTTGTCCATCAACTTGAAAGAGAATAACTTTAATGGCAGTGGTACCAAGATCTACCGCTAAAATATATTTCATTTTTAATCTCCTTCTATTTTTTACTCTAGGCTGGGTGCACAACTCCAGGTAATGACCGCTTTTTGGGAACTGATATTAGTTAGCTGGTGTGGAACACCATAAAGTAATCTTACCAGTAACAGTATATTCGCGGCATACTTCCGGACCATCCATAAAAACTCGAGTTTGATCTTCCCGTACAACTTTGACTTCCATTTTTCATATACCCTCCTTAATTAATTAAAAAAATCGCTAGATCGAAAAATTAGGACAGATTGATTTTTCTTACTAGCTTTAACTACAGTTCCGATAAATAAAATATGGTCACCTACTTCAAATTGATGGGATAGTGCACAATCAAGATAAGCAGTGCAATTACTGAGAATCGGGGCTCCGGTAGCTTGATATATAATCTCTTCCTCTTGAAGTTTATCATGATCTCTCCCGGAGATAAAACCGCATTTTTGGGCTAACTCCATTTGATTTGGAGAAAGAATATTAACAGAAAAAGATTTAGCTTTTGATATTAACTCGCTGGTATAATGAGTTTTGCCTATGGCAACGGAAATCATTGGTGGTTGACTGGATACCTGATTTACCCAAGCAGCAGTCATTCCATTTATTTTTGATCCATATTTTACTCCAATGATATAGACTCCATGCGTTAATAAATCAAGAACTTTTTCAATTTGAGAATGACTCATTGAAACTCTCCTTTAATTCATTTTTGCTAAAAATTGTCTATTCTGGGCTAGGCGCGCAACTCCATGTAATAATAGCTTTTTGATTACCAATATTAGTTAGTTGATGCGGTACTCCTTCGGGAATAATGATAATGTCTCCTTCTTCTAATTGATAATATTTCCCATCATTTGGTGTGTGCATGAGCACTTCTCCACGACTAACGTAAAAAATCTCATGGGAATTTGCATGACCTGGATCAATGCCACCAGTTTGCCCGGGTAACAAAGAAGAGGTTCCAAAAGTTATTTTATTAGTTTTTATATATTCGCGACAAACTTCAGGTCCATCCATAAATACTTTTGCTTCATTTGATTTAATAACTTTGACTTCCATTATATAAATCTCCTCCAAAGATATTTTTATAGAACTTTTAAATTAATCTATACAATATAAAATATACTTTATTACTGTATTAACGTTCATTGAAAAATTTTATTTAGGCGCTTTAAATGTTTTTATTTCATTTATTTTTAATTTTAATATGCTTACAATAGTTTATAAATTATTTTTTTTAATAGATAATCCTGGTCCGTATCCTAAGGTCTCTCCTTGATCAATGATAACTGCTGATCCCTTCATTGCAGAAGAATCATCCGAAGCAAGAAATAGAACTAAATTCGCTACTTCCTCAGGTTTTGATATTTGCCCCATTGATTCAAGAACTTTTTCCGGATTTTTTTCTAAGCTCAGTTGCTCTTCCAAAAGAGGAGTATACATATTCCCAGGGCAAACTATATTAATCCTTATGTTATCTTTTGCGTGGTCAAGCGCTAAAGCTCTCGCAAAAGAAACTACACCGCCTTTTGAAGCGGCATAACTTGTAAAGCCTGGATCACATACATAACACCAATTAGAACCAGTAAAAACTATAGCTCCGCTACCCTGCTTTAACATTTGTTTTATTGTATTCCTTGCCGTTAAAAATGCACCATCTAAGTTAACAGATATTATTTTCCTCCAGTCATCGAAAGAAGTTTCGTTAATAAATCGGCATTTATCTATAATTCCTGCATTTATATGAGCAATGTCGATTCTTTTATATTTTTCTAATACAGTTGCAAATGCTTTATCTACAATTTTCTCATTAGTTACATCACATTTAACGGCAATAGCATTCCCACCCTTTTTATTAATTTCATCTGCTACTTTTCCGCCTAATTCTATATTAATATCTAAAATAGCAACTTTGGCACCACTTTCCGCAAATTTTTCAGCAACTGCCCTACCAAGTCCAGAAGCACCTCCAGTGACTATTGCAATTTTTTCGTTTAATTTTCTCATCTATTTCCTCCTTGCTTAATTTGTTTATTAATGACTCTTTGTTTTTCAAGAATTTAAGAATTTGAAATAAAATATCTATATTTTATTGCTTAACCGCACCAAAAGATAAACCTCGTACTAAATGTTTTTGTAAAACAAATGCAAGTATTATTACTGGAATTGTTACAACAGTACCAGCTGCAGAAAGTTGAGCCCAAAAAGTTCCATGCGGTGTAACTAAACCAGGAAATGCAGCAGGTAAAGTTCTTGAGGCTGATCCACCTAAAACTAAAGCAAATAAAAATTCATTCCATGAAAAAATAAAACTAAATAAAGATGTGGCAACAATCCCGGGCTTTACGATAGGCAATATTACGTTCTTAAATGCTCCAAAAATAGTATAACCATCTGTCATTGCAGCTTGTTCTAATTCTATTGGAATATCATCAAAAAATCCTTTCATAATCCAGATAATAAATGATAGTGTTATTGTTGTGTGGGCTAATATAACTGCTAGATGGGTTCCTAAAATACCAAACTTACTAAACAAAATATACATTGGGAGAGCAAACGCTACCGGTGGAGCCATTCTAGTTGAAAGAATATAAAAGAAAAAATGTCCTTTTGCCTGGAAGTCAAATCTTGAAATTGCATAAGCACAAGGTATCCCTATTACAAGAGATATTATCAATGAACTAACTGCTATTACAAAAGAATTAATAAAATACTTCAAAAACTCTCTTTCTACAAAAACTTGAGGAAAATTTTCTAATGTAGGTTTAAAAATCCATTTAGGGGTAGTGCTTAATAAATCAACCCTGGTCTTAAAAGAAGATAAAATCATCCAAAAATAAGGAACAAATGTAATTAACATAAATATTAAAATCACAAGAATAATTAAAATTTTATTTATTGGTTTAATTTTTTTTATTACCATTGCCATAAAATGTTACCTCTCTTTCTTTTTTGATTTGTTCCCTATTTAAATAGCGAAAAAATGTAACGCACAGTAAAAAACTAACTATGTACAATAAAATAACAATTGCGGCTCCATAACCTAATTTCCAATGCATAAAATTTAATCTATATGCATAAATATTCGAAGTTTCTGTAGCTTGTCCTGGTCCTCCACGTGTCATAATCCACACTATATCAAATATTTTAAATGCTTCAATTGACCTTAATAGAAGAACAATTGCGAATAAAGGTGCAATAAAAGGCATGGTGATATGTTTAAAAGTTTGCCAAGGAGTTGCTCCGTCCATTGCCGCTGCTTCAAAAGGTTCTTTGGGAAATGATAAAAATCCGGCTAGCAATATTACTATAACAAAAGGAGTCCATTGCCATATATCAATAAGTATAACCGCAGGCATAGCTAACGTAACACTACCTAAGACAGAACCTTCAATTATCCCAAACCTTTTCAAGTATATTCCAATAACTCCAAATTCTGAATTAAGAGAAAGTGTGCCAATTAATCCTACTACAACTGGGGCAATAATTGTTGGGATAATTAAAATTGGTATCAACTTTCTTATAGCTTTAAAATTAGATTTTGCAAATAGCATCGCCATTAAGAAACCAATGGTCAATTCAAAAAAAACTGCCGGAAGCAAAAAACTAAACGTTATACCTAAACTATGAAGGAATTCGGGGTCAAAAAGAGCTTTCCTGTAATTATCTAGTCCAATCCATTGGCCCGTGGATCTAGAAGGCGAAGTATAACTAATATCTCGGAAACTGTAATTTAAAGCAATAAAAAAGGGTGTAAGCGATATAATAAATAATACTATCATGGTTGGTGCAATCCAATTTGAAACTCTTGTTTTCATAAATTATTTACCTTCCTTCCCTACTACAATATCTTTGGGCCATATTAAGCAGCATATGGCCCAAAGATATATGTTGATAAATTTTAAAACACTCTATTGCTGTGGTAACTCTTTTTCTATCTCTTTTTGGCACCAATCTAAAGCTTCTTTTGCGGTATTTTCGCCAGTTAATACACTATTTACTGCTAACTCAATTTTCTCTACAACCCATCCTTGCTCAGGGAAAGTTGGTTTTGGAACAATAGTAACCGTAGTATCTCCGGTCAACGGGTTAATTGCATTTACAAAGGTTTCCGGAACACCTAAACCTGTTTTATCTCCAAGTTTTCTTGTTTTTATCACTTCGCCAGATTTCAAGTAAAGCGCAGTTGGTGCATATGTAATTTTCTTAATTTTTTCGTTGTCATAAGTCTTCCTCACTGCTGAAGCGCCACCGGCAAGCATTTGAGCAACTTGAGAGTCATCTCCCATACACCATTGTATAAATAACCATGAAGCTTCTTGCTTTTTAGAAGATCTCGGAATAAACATTGACCATCCTTCAATTTGAGTCATTTTTACTTCTTTAATAGGGGTGCCGCTGAAAGCCATTTTACCTGCTACCAATGATTGTTTTGGATCTTCAACAGCATAGGTAGCATCATCCCATTGAATTGCTTGTGCTACAATTCCTTGTTGTTGTGATGCTTGTGTTTCATCCCAGGTATAAGTTAAACCACCTGGGGGCGAATAGTCTAAAAGTTTTTTATAATACTCTAAAGATTCAATTGCTTCGGGAGAATTAATTACAACTTTTCCATATTCGCTACCCTTATCTATTAACAATTCTCTACCTCCGAAGCTATAGAGGAAATTTAACCATCCATACCAAGTAGCAACATGTCTTGCGGCTTGAATAGCAGTTCCATAAAAATTTTTTTCCAATATTTCTCCAGCAAGTTTTTCACCCTTTTTCCTTGTAAAAAATTCAGCAGTATTAAAATAATCTTCCATCGTTATCGGTGGGCTGGGTAATTCGTATCCATATTTCTCTTTGAAATTAACTCTTTCTTCGGGATGTTCAAATATATCATAACGATACCACATAAACATTGATATAAAATGAAAAGGTAAACTATAGATGACATCATTGTATGCACAACACTCATTAAACCATTTTTCATTTAAAAACATTCCATCAAAGTCTAATTCTGGATTCCGAAGATTTTCATCATTATAGAAATTTTCTATAGGTGCAACCCAATTATTTTCAACTACTTTACCTATTTCGCGATGAGGATTTAGTACAACATCATAAATTCCGGTATTCCCTACAAAGTCTGCTGTAGTTTTTGCAATCACCTCTTCATGTCCATACATTTCAATTATAACTTTTATACCTGTTTTCTCCTCAAATATATGTTTAACTTGATCTAATCCTTCTAAGGGTGGCAGACTTTCTCCAATCAATCTTAAGGTTACTCCGGAGAAAGGCTTAGAACTTTCTTCTAAAGATATCCATTTAGCAAAACCAAAATTAAAAAATAAACAAACTAAAGATAATGAGATTATACTCACTAATAAAATTTTCTTTTTCACGGTAATATTCCTCCTTTACATATTTTAAATTTACTATTCTACTTGTATCTACTACCTGTCTATTAATTGCTAGGTAAGTTGACATCACCTCCTTTTTAAATGGCATACCTTGCCTTGGTTTTTTCGTTAAAATAATATAAGCTTTCCTCATCAAATTTAATCCATACTTTATTAATGTTCTTAGGAAATTCTGAACTTAAAATTTTTGAAAATATTTCTATATCGCCCACAAATAATGAAATTATTTTTGTTCTTCCGATATCTTCAGCTATTGAAACCTTTGCAGGGATACTATTTTCTTTTTTTTCTGAAGAGTTTATAGAAACTTTATTAGGCCTAACTCCTAGATCAAATTTATTATTATCCCTTAATATGCTTATCAATTTACTACCTTGTTTTTCGGGGAGAGCAATTCTAAAATAAGGATTTGCCGCAAAATATTTTTCATCCTCGGTTTCAAAATGACAGCTAATGATATTCATAGGAATATCGGAAATAAAGCTTGCCACCCACTCATCTACGGGATTATCAAAAAGATCATTTGGTTTTCCAACTTGCAATATTTTTCCTTCATTGATAATCGCTATTCTGTCACCCATAGATAAGGCTTCTAATTGATCGGGAGTAGTATAAATTGTGGTGATGTTAAGTTCGCGTTGGATATTTTTTAATTCTGCACGCATTATGTGTCTTAATTTTGCATCTAGATGTGCAATTGGTTCATCCATAAGAAAAACGTTAGGTTCTCTTACAAGCATCCTCCCCATCGCAACCCTCTGTTTTTGTCCTCCAGATAATTCTTGGGGTAACCTTTCTAGCAATTGTTCAATTTGTAAAAACTTGGCCCACTTATGTACTATTTTATCAATTTGTTCGGGTGAATATCCCTTATTTTTACAAAGTGGACCCTTTAAAGGAAATGCCATATTATCAAAAACACTTAAATGTGCATATAGAGCATAAGATTCGAAGGTAACGGCAACATTGCGTTGATAGGCAGGAATTTTATTTATTAGTTTATCTCCAAAATAAATATCTCCAAAATCTTCTCCTTCAACACCAGCAATCACTTTTATAAATGATGTTTTCCCAGCACCAGAAGGACCCAACAAAACAAAAAATTCACCCTCATTAATTTCTAAATTTATATTGCTCAAGGCCTCAACAGTTTCGTAAAATTTAAAAAGGTTTTCTGTCCTAATATTTACACTCATTATTGGGAACCCCCTCCTTCTGCAAGTGAAATAAATTCTTTATCCGATACACATATATTTTTTGTGGTAGATTTATTGAAAATATTTATTTTTTCTAGGTCGAAATCAATTTGAATTTCTTCTTTTTTAGAAAATTTAAAGTTTGCCGGAGTTTTTACTGCAATCATATTTTTATCGATTTTAACCAAAGCAATTCCTTCGTCACCACGTACTTCCCAATGAAACATCTCCCCTGAAATGTTTCTGTAATTTTTTTTCTGCCTTCTTATCACCATGTCTTGTGGCCTAATCCCTAATTTCATTTCTTTTGATAATATTTGCTCTTTTTTTATTTCGATTTTAATTTTATCTGGAATTTTAAATTTAAAATTTTTAGAAACTAAATATAAATCATTTAATTCCTTTTCTAAATTACAATCAAACATATTCATAGGCGGTTCGCCAATAAAACCAGCAACAAATTCATTAAAAGGTCTGTTAAATAAATTTATCGGGGTGTCATATTGTTGTAGTTCACCAAAATTCATTACAGCTATCTGATCGGCCATTGTAATAGCTTCATGCTGATCGTGTGTTACATATACGGTTGTTCTGTTAAATTTTCTTTGTAATCTTGTTAATTCAGCTCTCATATGAGTCCTTAATTTTGCTTCTAAATGAGAGATGGGTTCATCCATTAACAGAACCTCTGGGTTTCTGACTAGTGCTCTTCCAATAGAAACTCTTTGTCTTTGGCCACCACTCAATTTATTAGTGTTTTCATTTAAAATGTCTACAATCTTTAATATTTCTGCAACCCAATAAACCTGTTTTTTAATCTCGTCAGGAGAAACTCCTCGCAATACAAGCGGAAAAGCAATATTTTCAAAAACAGTTTTGTGAGTATATAGTGCATAATTTTCAAAGACCATTGCAATGTTTCTATCTTGTGGGATTATATCGTTCACAATTCTTTCGCCTACCCATATTTTTCCCTTCGTTATTTCTTCTAACCCTGCTAACATTCTTAGTGTTGAAGATTTCCCGCACCCAGAAGGGCCAAGCAGGGCTACGAATTGACCATTTTTAATATCTAAATTTAACTTTTTTACTCCAATTACATCTTTTTTTCTAGTTTTATATATTTTCCAAACATTTTCTAATTTAACTCTGCTCATTAACACTACCTCTGTTATCTTTAATAAGTTTATGAAGTTTTTTATCTTTAAATAATTTCATTTTTTCTTTTTTTCTTAATTTTACAGGGTCTTCCAGGCGCATGATATAAATAATAACAGGTATACTTATAAAATTAGATACCCAAACTGGGAAAAACCCCTCTAGAAATCTCAGCCAAAATAAGCCAATAAGACACCACAATGTTATTGACCAGAATATTTTATCTCCCCACAACATCCTTTTTGGAAACATGTAATCACCTCTTTCTTTATTTTTAATTAAATTATTTTTTGTTAAATTGCCTGACCTTTTCAAGAACAGGATTTATCTAATCTTTTAAATCTATAAAAGAACGAGATAACAAACGTTATCTAAATCTAACGGTTTTAATGGACTAAATATTATTTTAAAATTTAAACAATATTATCCTTTTTACTAATTATTACTCTTACTCCACATTGTTCAATTTTAATTCTATCTTTATCATCTAACCCTTCGCTGGTAATTATTATATCAATATTAGATAAATCACAAATTTTTATCGGTGCCAGTCGATTAAATTTTTTATGGTCCGCAAGAACAATTCTTTTCTTTGCTCTTTGAATCATCTGTTTTTTCATTTCTATTTCTTCGAAAGTATAATCAGTTAACCCGTGATCGATAGAAATCCCGCCTACACCAATAAAGCAAATTTCAATATTAAAGTTATCCAAAAATTGCAATGGATAATTACCAATAATTGACATTTCACGACAATTGACTTTACCTCCAAGCAAGAAAAGATTAGAAAACATTTTTTTCCCTAATTCTTTGGTAATGGGTATCCAATTAGTAATCACAGAAATATTTTTATCAGTGGGTAAATTTTTAGCTAACTCTAATAAAGTAGTCCCTACGTCTATAAAAATTAGAGAACTCTCCGGAATTAATGATGCTGCAAGCTTTCCAATGGCCTTTTTTTGTTCTATCATTTCCAAAGAACGGATCATATAAGGAGGTTCATAATCTTTAGCCCTCTCGATAATTGCCCCTCCATGAGTCTTTTTTATCTTTTTTTCCTTTGCCAAATAATCTAAATCTCTTCGAATAGTAATTTTTGGAATATTTAAGATTGAACTAAGTTCACTAATTGAAAGCATATTTTTTTCTTTAAGTAACTTACAAATATCATCTCTTCTTTTTTTAATTAATATGTTTGTTGCCAAAATAATTTTCCTTCTCTTTGCTTAATCAATACAAGATAAAACTCTGCTAATCTGCTCTTTAAATGAGCCACCCTTTACAAATATTTTGTCAAAAAATGCACTACCGATAGTAAATCCCCAAGGATTATATTCTTTAATCTTGTCCAATCTATCTAAACTATTAATACTTCCAGCTAATACGACGGGAATCTTTATTGCTTTAATAAATTGTTGTGCTAATTTTTCAGCATCTTCTACATATCTATATGCTAACAGATCGAATCCATCCACACCTTTTTCTTCCATTAATTTGGCATCATCAATAATTTCTTGAATTGAACCTTCCAGTATGCTAGGACTACCACTTACTTTTCCACAAAAGGGAAAATATTTCATAGGTTTATCCTTTAATAAGTTGTGAACCGATTCAAAATAGACGCTACCCGTAAAATAATTAAACTGACACTCAAGAGCGAGTTTAGCTGCTTCAAAACAAGATTTCTCATTATAGGTAACAACCTCTAAAAAAGTAGTTTTCTTCGACTTCTTCATGTTAAAAACTAATTTTTTCATTTTTTCAACTGGTAAACCGACATTTTTAAATCCCCAACATTCTACAGGCAGCTCTTTACATTGACCGAATATTTCTAAAGCATTGGAAACAGTTTTGTCATTGTAGGTCAACATAATAATCATTTTTTGTTTCATTTTTGTCTCCTTAATTTTATTTTGATACTTATTTTACAATAATTATCATGATAACTTTTTTGTTATTTATTTTGATAATATATTATCACAATATTTTTTATTTTGCAATATGTTTTTCATTTTTTTGTAATTTTAATTTAATATATAACTTTATTATGTTTCATATGTTACATTATTTTTATAATCTATCTTTTTTTGACATATCTTTCTATTTTTCTCTAAAATGCCTTTTAAATTAAAAACTGAATATAAAATGAGTAAAATAAATAAATTTGTTTTTAGTTTTGGAGATGCAAGAAAAAAAGAGGTTGCAAGTTTTGCAAGATGTCTTCTAGCGTATAGCGTTTAGTGTTTTGCGTTTAGGTTCAGGCTGTAATTGAAAGATAAATTTGTTAATTATAAATTATTAGGATAGATCAAATAAGGTCCCCTGTTCCTTTTAGATTTGCTTGCCCAGGATATAATGAGGAATATTTTCCCCTAAAAAATATCGGGGGAAAGAGTATTTCCCAGTAAACAATATATTAAAATTCAACTTTATAAAAAAATCTTTTGCACTTTCTGACATTACACCAAAATGAATTCCCCGGATATTTTTCCTCTTTAGAAAATCAAGAAAATAATCGACCAGCAAAGAGCCAAGATTTTGTCTTCTATATTCCGTTCTAATGTTGATGTGTAAAGTTGCAGGATATTCTTTGGAAAAATCAGGGGAAATAAACTCTCCCTTTAAATAACTGGATATAATATTTTTTATTAATATTAGATTATTTCTGCGTAAAAGCTGACGACGACCTAAAGCTTTATATATTAATCTTGGAACAATCTTATATTTCATTAATCTACGCATCTTTCGAATATCCTGAGCTCCCATAATATAACCAATTACCTGATTTACTTTTACTGCAACAAAGCAGGATAAAGGTTCATAATCAGTAAAATATATGGTCAATATGTCAGCCAGTATTTCATCATCAAAGATATAAGCCCTGTTTTCTCCCCAAAATACACTCTCAAGACTAATTTTTCGAATAGCATCTCTATCTTTTATCTGATAGTTACGAATTTTCATACTCATTACTTCCATATTGATTAATCCTATTGTCACTACATTGAAACCCTCATAAACACTAGAAGACCGCATCATGTTCTTTTCTGTTTCTCCGGGTAGTTGTTATGGTTAATCAGGGTAAACTTTCTACAGCAAACAGTTCATTTTCCCGAATAGATGACTCGAGTAAATTTTTTAGTAAGGGATTTTTTAATTGACTTTTATAAGATGCAAGTGCTTTTTGCTTCAAATTTTTTGTTT
>JAHIPR010000249.1 GCA_018903015.1 bacterium | reverse complement strand
TGCTGCTGACCGACCGCAAGCTGCCAGACCTTAGTCTGTGGGTCGACCGATAGACCATACTCCTTGGCGATCTCCGAGATCTTCTCGCGCGTCTTACGGAAATTCACAAATGGGCCGGTGCCCTCGTCTAACCCAAGAACGATGTTTTCTTCCACCGATAGTGTGGGAACGAGCCGGAAGTGTTGGTGGACCATACCAATATGGTGATTGAGTGCAGCCCGCGGAGAGCTCATCTGGACCGGCTGGCCGTTTAAGATAATCTCCCCCTCATCGGGTCGATAGAGGCCATAGAGGACACGCATTAGAGTTGTTTTGCCTGCGCCGTTCTCTCCGAGAAGGCAGTGAATCTCACCACGACGAACCTTAAGATCGATACCGTCATTTGCAACTACACCAGGAAATCGCTTGACAATTCCGTGTAATTCGATTGCATAACCTTTTGAATTATCCAAGGCTACTCCTTTATGCCTGCTAGTTACAGGACTATTACAAGACTATTATTTGCACCATCTATTACATCAATGATTATTGTGACAGGATGTTTCGATTCTACAAAATCTTCTAATAATGAGGCAGTAAATCAGTCAGTTTCTGGTCATACTCTTCGAATATTTTTATACCGTTCTTCCCCCGGATTTTATTCCTCTTTTATCTTACTATAACTATAATAAATATACCAAACGCCCAGGTAAAAAGCAAGAATTTAAAAAATAGTATCGAGTATATAGTATTGAGTATTGAGTTAAGAAAGAGAAAGAAAAGATAAGTAAAAATAAATAGGATGTGTCCCTATTTAATATTTTTCTTAAAAATAATCCATATCCCGATTATTACTAATACAATTCCTGCTAAAAGCCCAAAATCAATAAAAAATAAATTATTAATTAAGAAAAATAGAGAAATAGCCCCCAGTATCCCTATGGGAATCAAGAGTCCCTTCTCTCGCCCTCCAAAAAGATAAAGCTGGAGTAAACCTATTGCAACACCCAAAGGGAATATAGGCCACAAATCTTCCATTAAGCGCCAACCATAGATGACATTAACTAAAAACAAGAGGCCATAAGTAATAAGTAACCCTCCTGGAACCAGAAGACCTGCATCCTTCCTGTAAATAAAATAACTCAATTCAAAAACAATCCCAGGTATTAATAAAAACAAAGGCCACAAATTCTCCCAAATAATTTCTATTACCCCAAAGTTCGATAATATTAATATCACTCCTATAAACAGTAGTAAAAAACCAAAAATATAATTAATTTTTTTCATCGACTTCCTCCTTCTTAAACAATGATTCTTTAACTATTTAAATATAATTATCTTTTCTTTTATTTAAAGAATACTATTTATCTTCTGCAAGTCGGCTTAATATCCATACTCTTATTTTTTTCCTACCCCAGTCCAGGGCTTTTTGCTCATCTCCCAGGTTGAAACACACATCAATCCTATTACCTTTAATGGCACTTCCACAGTCATTGGCTAGACCTATTCCATAACCTTCTACGTAAAGCACATCTCCATAGCAGAAAATACCGTATTCCGGGTCAATAGCTATGCTTTTATATCCGGCTTTATAATTAGTCGAAGTAAAACCATCAGCATAAGGCCAGCAGGATCTCTCATGGGGAGTATAAGCTGTTGCCACCACAGTAAATTCCGAATAGGGTATCTTTTTATCCTTTCCGGTAGATAGTGCTTTTTCTATTTCTTCTGCTTGTGCTTCTGCTTTTTCCCAATCTATTTTATTAAAACCATAAGGATCTGTTGTTTTTTTGGTTGGACTATATTTTTCAGTAATGGTGTAGCCAACGGCTTTCTCTTTACTGGAAATCTGATACTGAGAGGTAAAGCGCACGATATTTCCCTCTTTATCCTTGACTACGTAAAACTTACTATCTACTGAAAAATTAATTAAGCAGAAGAATACATTTAAAACAATTATGAAAATTATAAATATTCTTATTTTCTTTTTAATAATTTTCTCCTTTGGAAAAAATTTTATTTTTTCTATTCAAAAGTTAGACATAATTCATTATTCTATAAATACTTTTAAAAATCCTCTTTTTTACGAAAAAAAATAAAAAGCCCGCCTTGCTATT
>JAHIPR010000248.1 GCA_018903015.1 bacterium | reverse complement strand
CCTTGGGGATTTTCTGAGGGTGCTATGAGGGGCTCCGGATATCTTTTGAGCAATTCAACTTCGGGGGTAAACAAAGCCAGCCCTACGTAGGACCGAGAGTGTTGCTTACCTGGAGCTTTTTTAGAAAGAGCACGGTAATGTACCGCCACAACCCCATTCTCCAATCTTGGGTCATCAAGATTTTCCATAAAAATTAATTTCCTAATGATTGGATCGTTAGTTGCAGACCTTTCCAGATAAAAAGCTGCAGCATTAATAGTTGCTTCATTCTCCCACCAGTTATTCTTTGGGGTAACAATAGGTTTCCCCCCATTTAGTCTTTCAATAGGTACACCATAAGGTTTGAGCATAATTTTTCTCCTTTCCACTGTGCGGGCAGCACAGCGATTAAATGGTTTCCTTTTTACTCAGGAGAAGCCATGATCTCCTCCCAATCTTTTTCTTCCCAGAACCTTCGAGCGTCCATAAGTTTATTCAATAAAATCTCCTTTGTTTCTTTATCTTGAACAAAAGGGGATGTCTTAGAGCAATCTATTAAATGGTCAATCTTCTTTAAGACAATGGTCTTTGCTTGCATTTTCATTTTGAGTACTTTCTTTGGTCGACCTTGAGTTTTACTCACCGAGGAAATTCTTTTTTCTAATTTGTTTATCCAGGCCTTAGGTACTTTTCCCGTATTAACAATTTCCTCAATCGCTCGGTGTTTTTCACCTATATACTTATCGGTAAGTCTTCCCATTTGTATAATAACAAATTTTAAGATTAAGACAAAGAAGGCGATAAAGGCCAAAAATATAAGGGAAATCTTTAACATATCTTTAAATAACTCCCTTAAGACTTAATTTTTTAGCAAAGTGACAGGCGACAAAATGGTCAGGTTTAACTTCTTTCCATCCGGGCTCTTCTTTTTTGCATATCTCTTCGGCGTATTTACACCTTGGATGAAAGTAACAGCCTGAAGGAGGATTGACCGGATTAGCCACCTCGCCGGATAAGATAATCCTCTTCATCCTCAGGCGAGGATCTGGCTTGGGCAAAGCAGATAAGAGTGCCTCCGAATAAGGGTGAAGGGGATTAAGGAAGAATTCCTCTGTCTTGGCCAGCTCCACTATCTTCCCCACATACATAACGGCTACCCTATCTGAAATATGCTCAATTACACTTAAATCATGGGAGATAAAAAGATAGGTCAATTTAAACTCGACCTGTAGATCCTGAAGAAGGTTTAATGTCTGGGCCTGAACCGATACATCCAGAGCTGAGACCGGCTCATCGGCAACGATGAACTTTGGATTAGAAGCCAGTGCCCGGGCAATCCCAATCCTCTGTCTCTGTCCACCGCTAAAGGCATGGGGATAGCGCTTTAGATGCTTTACGTTTAGGCCCACTACCTTTACCAGGTCTTTTACTCTCTCCTCCATCTTTCTTCCTGTGGCAAGGTTATTAACCAAAAGTGGCTCACTTACAATGTCCAGGACGGTCATCCTTGAATCAAGTGAGGAGTAAGGGTCTTGAAAGATCATCTGGGTATACCTTCTCGTAGCTCTTAGGGATTCCCTGTCAAGTTTGGTAATGTCAATCATGTCACCGTTCAACCGAAAGAGGATACTTCCTTCGGTTGGCTCGATGGCTCTCAGGATGCATCTTCCCAGAGTTGTCTTTCCGCAGCCCGATTCTCCTACCACTCCTAAGGTCTCTCCCTCGTTGATGTAGAGGTTGACCTTATCCACCGCCTTAACATATCCAACTGTCTTTCTCCAGAATCCCTTCTCAACAGGAAAATATTTTTTTAAGTTCTTTACTTCTAAGAGAGGCATTCCGCTTTTCTTTAACATATCTATCCTCGTTTTTTTCTTTTATTTATATAAAAAACAACTTACCTGGTGACCCTTTGTTACCTCGATTAACGAAGGGTTATCCACGTTGCATATCCCTTCCTTTGCCTCTCGACACCGTTGATAAAACCTACATCCCCTGGGAAGATCTAAGGGAGTGGGGACTGTCCCTTTGATAGCCTCGAGCCGCGTCCTTGCCTTTTTCCCGACCTTAGGGATAGACTTTAGAAGTCCTATCGTATAAGGGTGAAGGGGATTATGAAAGATCTCATCAGTATTTGCATGTTCTACCACCTTTCCTAAGTACATCACTAATACCTCCTCAGATATATCGGCAATAACCCCTAAGTTATGGGTAATGTATATAATCGACATACCAAATTCCTTCTGCAGTTCCTTCATCAACTCCAGAATCTGAGCCTGAACTGTAACGTCTAAGGCAGTGGTCGGTTCGTCAGCGATTAGGAGAGAAGGATTACAGGATAGAGCCATAGCAATCATCGCCCTCTGGCGAAGACCTCCGGAGAGCTGATAGGAATATTCATCTATCCTCTGGTGAGGATTGGAGATACCAACCTTGTAAAGCATCTCCAATGTAAGCTTCCTTGCCTCATTTTGGTTCATATCCCGGTGAAGAAGAACTGCTTCCATAATCTGATTCCCTATAGTGTGAATCGGGGAAAGCGAGGTCATCGGCTCCTGAAAGATCATGGCTATCTCCTTTCCCCTGATGGCTCTTATATCCCTCCCAGAGGGGTCTAACCTGGCAAGATCAACGAGATTACCATTCTGATGAAGAAGGATTTCCCCCTCCACCGTCCTTCCCGGATGAGGGACTATTCGGAGAATTGACTGGGCAGTGACGCTCTTTCCGCAACCAGACTCCCCTACTATACCCAAGACCTTTTTTCTCCCAATATCAAAGCTTACATCATCCACCGCCTTTAGGATTCCCTCCTCTAAATAAAAGTAAACCTTGAGATTTTTTACCTGTAATAAAGGGATATTTTTATTATTTAAGATTGTCTTATTCTCGAAATCCACAATATACCTTTCCTTCCTTAAAACCTTACTTATAATTTATATGGATCAGCTGCGTCACGGAGGCCATCTCCTAAGAAATTAAAGGCTAAAATGGTAATGATGACACATAATCCTGGAATTAAAAGCCAGGGGTGGAGGGCAAGTGTACGCACATTTTGTGCATCTTGTAATAGAACCCCCCAACTAACTGCCGGAGCGCGCATCCCTAAACCAAGAAAACTCAAAGAGGTCTCCCCTAAGATCATATTTGGTATAGCTAAGGTCACATTCACTATAAGATAGCTTAAGAATGCGGGGAGAAGATGTCTGGTGATTATCCTTCCCGAGGTTGCTCCACAAATCTTAGCCGCCATGACAAAATCTTCCTCCCTTAGTTCTAAGAGCTTTCCTCTTACCACTCTCGCTAATCCACACCAGCCTACAATGGAAAGGATAATGACAATACCAAAATAAATTTTAGTTGGTGGCCACTTCTTTGGCAGAGCTGCACTTAGAGACATCCAGAGGGGAATGGTGGGTATACAAATTAAAAATTCTATAACTCTCTGGGTAACCATATCAGCCATTCCTCCAAAATATCCAGATATTCCTCCTATTATACATCCCAATATAAAACTAATGGCTACTCCTACTAACCCTATAGATAAAGAAATACGGGCAGCATGAAGATTACGAGAAAATAAATCCCTCCCTAATTTATCCGCCCCAAATAAAAATATTGGTCCATCTTTTACTCCAAAGAAATGAATATCGGTCGAATATAGGTTCCAGAGCTTATATTTATCACCGCGAACAAAAAAATAAATAGGAAGTTTTCTGGTTTTATCCTCAATATATATTTTACGAAAAGTTATTGGATCAATTTTTCTCTCCATCCCATAGACAAAGGGGCGAAGATGAAAACCTTCCTCATCAAAGAAGTGGATTCTCTGGGGGGGAGCGTAGATATATCCTGAATGCTGTTTAAATATATCCTGAGGAGAAAAAAACCCACAAAATATAGCTAAAATATAAAAAATAACTAATGTAGTTCCACCCAGTATAGCCAATTTATGTTTTTTAAATTTTCGCCGCATAAGCTGCCACTGCGTAGCTACATAAAGTTTTTCTTCCGCGCTAATCTTTCTTTTGTTATTCTTCATTACCTTGTAAACCTTCTTAAACTGCTGATTTTTCATATCGAATACGAGGATCCAGTAAAACCAAAAGAATATCAGAAATAAAAGTACCTATTACCGTTAAAAAGGATAAAATCATAAGGATGCTTCCAGCTAATTCCATATCCTGCTTCAATAGTGCCTGGAAAAGTAAAGGTCCCGTAGTAGGCAGGCCAAGCACTATCGAGGTGATGGTTCCTCCAGAGATAAGCCAGGGAAGTGTCCAACCTATGGTACTAATTATCGGGTTAATGGCTACTCTAACCGGGTATTTGAATAAAAGGGTTCTTTCTTCAAGTCCTTTAGCTCGAGCAGTGATGACATATTGCTTGCGAAGCTCATCCAATAGACACCCCCGCATAGTGCGAATAAGCGCAGCTGCACCCGGCGTGCCAATAACTATCACGGGGATAGGAAGATGTTTTAACATATCTATAAATTTTCCCACACTCCAGGATGCGTCCATATAGTGGAGAGAGAAAAGACCGCCTATGCTGAAACCAAAATATTTATAAAAAAGAAACATTAATATAAGGGCTAAAAGGAAATTAGGTACAGCAAGGCCAATAAAACCAAAGACGGTAGAAAAATAATCACCGATAGAATACTGACGAATAGCTGAATAAATTCCTATGGGCATACCCACAGCGTAGGTGAAAATGGTGGCAAGAATACATATCAACACTGTTAAAGGTAATCGTTCAGCTATTAAATCAATTACCGGTCTTTGTAATTGTAGAGACATCCCAAAATTTCCATGAGACAACTTCCACAACCATTTAGAGTATTGGACATACATAGACCGATCTACACCATAGATTTTCCTTAAGGCAATAATTTCTTCTTCTGCCAATCTCTCACCCCTCATGCTCTGCATTTCAGCTACATAAGCACTCACATAATCACCAGGAGGAAGTTGTATGATGATAAAGGCAACAACGGACAATAGAAATAAGATAATAATCATATAAAGCAATCGTCGTATAACATAAAATAACATTTTTGTTCCCCTTTGACGAAGGGGATTCTGCCTGAAGGTCAGACAAAATCCCCTTTTTCAGTTCTCTACTTTTTTAGTTCTCTACTTTTTTATAAACCATTGTTGTGGCCTATAAGCTATATCCATAGCAGTAGACCAACCAAACAGACCCTCCTCGG
>JAHIPR010000247.1 GCA_018903015.1 bacterium | reverse complement strand
TATGGGAGAAGATCAATGAATAAAGAAGATATCTTGCGACGTTTTTTGAAAGCTTATTTTAATAAATATACAATATATCATTCTTCTATAAAATCAAAAGAAGATAATTATTTTTTCTTAGTTAAAGATGACCAGGCCAAACATTTAACCGTGATTGGCAAACCTGAAGTGGTAAAAAAATTTGAAGGGCTTGTTTCAGAAGAGAAAAAAATTGAAGAAGATGGTCTGTTTGCCAAGGTGTGTTATTTAAATCATCACAATCTGTTCCTATTAAGAGAAACATTTACCTACCTTAATCCTTCTTTTTGTGGTCTTCGGGCTTCTTTTGGCACCGGAGACCGTTTAGGAATAGCTACTCCAGCTCATCTTCAGGCTTTTCAAGGTAAAGATGTTTTTCCGATTTTAGCTCAGCAGTCGGTTAGAGAGATGGCTCGAACTGAGAGAAATTGGCAGAAAGTTTTAGATGATGCAATATGGGGTTGTTTTGAAGCTGGATATGAAGGTCCTTTTGGGGCGGATGCCGACCATGTGAAAAAGGTCGAAGATTTAAAAGAAGCAACAGATTGCGGTTTTACAATGTTTACTTTAGACCCATCTGATTTTATTAGAAATGATATTGGAAGATTAAATAAACAAGAATTAGATCAACTTTATAATCAAATCCCTAATAGTAAAGAATTAGAAAAATTGTATCTAAATAGGAGTTATAAAATTGCTAATCAAGAATTAATTTTTGATGAAAAATCATTAAAAGAAATTACACTTACTTATTCTGAAGCTATAAATCATGTGGTGAAATGCTATGAATTTTTAAAGGATTATAAAAAGAGTAATTTTGATTTAGAAATATCTGTAGATGAAACTCCTACTGTAACCTCTCCTTTAGCCCATCTGTTTGTCGTGTTGGAATTCAAGAGGAGAGGAGTAAATTTCCAAAATTTGGCTCTTCATTTCTTAGGAGATTGGCAAAAAGGGATAGAATATAAAGGGGATGTGAAGCAGTTTGCCAAGGAATTTTCTTTACACGCAATTTTAGCTAAAACTATTGGTGGCTATAAGCTTTCCCTTCATACCGGGAGTGATAAGTTTTCTGTTTATCCTATTTTTTCCCGAGAGACAGGCGGCCTTTGTCATATTAAAACTGCTGGGACCAGCTGGTTAGAGGAAGCAAAAGTAATTGCTATAAAAGACCCGGCTCTTTATCGGGAAATTCATCGATTTGCTTTGGAGAATTTTGAAAAAGATAGAGCTTCTTATAATTTAACAACTGATCTTTCTCGTATTCCGAATATAGATAAACTTTCTGATGAGCAATTAGTTGACCTTTTTAATAAGCCAGATTCTCGTCAGCTTATCCATATAACTTATGGTTCTATTTTAAGGGCGAGAGATAACGAAGGAAAATATATCTTTAAAGATAGAATTTATAAAGTTTTATTTCAGTATGAGGAAGATCATTATCGGGAACTTTCTAACCATATTAGGAGGCATTTGGAGCTTTTAACTTGTATATAAATACAGTAACAAGTAATGTGTAATAAGTAATAAGTAAATACCGGGGCGGATAAATCCGCCCCCTACATCAAAAATAAGTTATATACTAATAGATGAGATTGCCACGCTTGCTTTGGGCAAGCTCGCAATGACAGAAATAGGGAAAATTTTAATAAACAGTTGAATTCAAGGAAGGAGATAGTAATGAAAGAAAATTTAGATATGTTCAGTCTTAAAGGCAAGACTGCGGTGATTACCGGAGGTGCCGGTGTTTTAGGTTCTGCTATTGCCAGAGGGTTGGGTAAAGCGGGAGCCAGGATAGCCTTATGTGATATTGTAAATACTGAAAAGGTTGCCCAAGAATTACAAGAAGAAGGAATAATAGTTAAAGGATATTATATCAATGTAATGGATATAGAAAAAATAAAGTCCTGCAGAGATGAAGTAATTAAAGATGTTGGTAAAGTAGATATCTTGCTTAATGCCGCCGGGGGGAACATGAAAGAAGCCACCACCTCAGAGGATTTAATATTTTTTGACTTACCGCTTTCTGCTTTGGAGAAAGTGGTAGGGCTTAATCTTTTTGGGGGGGCTTTACTCCCTTCACAGGTCTTTGGAAAAATTATGGTGGAGAATAAAGAAGGAGGCTCTATTATTAATATTTCCTCTATGAGTGCTTTTTGCCCACTTACCAAAGTACCCGGATATTCCGCCGCTAAGGCAGCGGTAAGCAATTTCACCCAGTGGTTAGCGGTACATTTTGCTCAAGAATATAATAAAAACCTGCGGGTTAATGCCCTCGCTCCGGGATTTTTTCTAACCAGTCAGAATCGGTTTTTACTTACCGATAAAGAGGGTAATTTAACTCCTCGGGGTAAAACCATAATCGCTCATACCCCTATGGATAAATTTGGTGACCCTGAGGATTTGATTGGGACCTGTGTCTGGCTGGCCTCTGATGCCTCAAAATTTGTAACCGGAATTATTGTTCCTGTAGATGGAGGGTTTAATGCTTTCTCAGGAGTATAATTAGTATCGCGTATTGCGTATCGCGCTTGGTAGAGACACGGCGTGCCGTGTCTTCTCTATTCATCACGGCAACGCCGTGACGCTACTGATAACTGAAAACTGATTATCTCTATCTAAAAACTATAAACTATGAACCTATTTTTCTACACTAATGACTAAATAAGGAGGAAATATAAATGAAAAAACAAAATATCGGATTGATTGGCTTAGGAGTAATGGGGCAAAATTTAATTTTAAATATGGAGGATAAGGGGTATTCCGTAGCTGTTTATAATAGAACCAGTGCCAAGACAGAAGATTTTGCCAGAGGGGCAGCCCGGGACAAAAATATATTTCCAACTTATTCTTTAGAGGAATTTGTAAATTCTTTAGAATCTCCCCGGAAGATAATTTTGTTGGTAAAGCAGGGAAAACCGATTGATGATTTTATCCTAAAACTCATTCCTTTATTGGATAAAGGTGACCTAATCATTGATGCTGGAAATTCTTATTTCAAAGATACGATAAAGCGCAATAAAGAGTTAAATGATTTAGGATTATTGTTTATCGGTACAGGCATTTCTGGAGGAGAAGAAGGAGC
>JAHIPR010000246.1 GCA_018903015.1 bacterium | reverse complement strand
TATTATGATAATATTATAGCATAAAATCAGTTGAAAGTCTTGTAAAATAAGGGTTTTATTTGTTTTTTATTAATATTTTTTAATTCGTTAATTGTACGCGAACGAGGTAATTGTGACACAGCCTCTTTCGCGGGAATGACAAAGGAGTGTAGGAATCTATCTTGGTTTTAAATGATAACTTATATCAAAATAAATACATTAATTGTCTTACTGATTTTAACATAGCTGCCAGAGAAGCGTCAATTAATTGAATTGGCCACAAAATAAAAATAACCCCGTAAGTAATCCGGGGTTATTTTTATCCTAATACTAAATTTATTTAAGAGAGGGGATGGTCTTAGATTTCTATAAACTTACCAAGCTCCACGATATCGTGAAAAATGGTCAGTCTTAAAACATCCACTACCATTATAATCATCTACTTCTACCCACTCACCTTGTTTGAAAGTAACTACCGTAACTGGTGGATCATCAAAGCAAACGGTAAATGTTCCATCAACTTTTATTTCTGGACCAAATTGGTAAAGACCTTCACCAAAATATATAATGAATATTTTAGTGTCCTTGGTCAAAACATTTGGCTCAAAAGTAATGGTAACATGACCTTCAAGTGTGATATAACCGCCTTCTACGCCTATCCACTCTTCAACCTTTTCTACTTTACCAGAAAAGGCAGAAGTAGATAAAGCTAAAAGGACCAATACTATCACACAGAGAACAGATAGAAGCTTTAAATCTAATCTTTTCTTCATTTTACATCATCTCCTTCGGTAGCCCAGCCATCTTGACTAAATGAATAGTTTTAGATCTGTGACTTTGCGTCTCAACCTTTCGATTGATTTGCTATTATCGAGAGTTTACTTTGAAATTTTAAACTCCGTTATACCATCCCCCACATAAATTATACAACAAATAGTACAAAAATGCAAATAAACCAATAAAAACGTCAGTGTCATTTCCATGAAACCTGTCCTCGACCTGATCGGGGAATGGAAATCCATTACTTTCTTTTTGCACCATAAAAAGTTACACTAATGTAATCATAATTTTTATCTATTATTTTTTTAAATTATTCAACTTTTCTTCAATTTCCCCAAGATGTTTTTTTGCACCAATGTTTCTCAATATTTTTTCCGATTTAATCAAATTCTTTTTAGCCAAATCTATATCTCTCTTTAAAATTAACATATCGCCCAGTTCATAATAACTCTCACCCTCATTTATCTTATCACCGAATTTTGAATAAGTTTTTATAGCTTTTTTGAAAAATATTTCAGAATCTTTCCACCTTTTTAATTTTTTAAACAATTTTGCTTTTAATCTATATACATCTGCTAAACCTAATTTATCTTCTAATTTCTTAAATATCTCTTCTGCCTGAATAACATAATATTTTGTTTTGCTAAAATTATCCTTTTTAAGATATTCTTCGCCTAAATGAATTAAATTTATACCTTTATTGTAAATATCACCGATTTTCTCTGATAGTATAATACTTTCTTTAAAATGATAAATCGCTATCTTTGGTTTATTCAAGTAAGAATAAGCAAATCCAATATTTCCCATAGTATTAGATATTTGAATTAAATTATTTAGTTTTTTATAAATGAATAGACTTTTTTTATAATATTTTACTGCGTTTTTCCATTCACCAACCATATCATAATATATTCCCATATTATTCAGAACCATTGCATATAGAACTTCGTCTTTTATTTCTTCACAAATTTTTAAACTATCTTTAAGATATTTATATCCTCTTCCAGTATCGCCTTTAAAAAGATATGCCAATCCAATGCTCTTTATTGTTCTTGCTTTTCTTCTTAAATTATTTATTTCCTCACTAATCAACAAACTACCTTTAAAATATTCAATTGCCTTATCCCACTGCCCCATATCTCCATATAAATTTCCCAAACCCATTAATAACAAAGATTCATTATCTTTGTCCTTAGTTTTTCTGCAACACTCTAACGCTTTATTTAAATTTACTTCTGCTTCCTTTCTCTCCCCTACAACTGATTGGGAAAAAGCTAATTTATTATATATTTCTGAAAGTTGAGTCAGTTGTTCCTTTTCAAGTTCCATTGACCCTAAAATCTTAATACTATCCCGATAATAATTTATGGCATTTTTAAAAGCATATAATAATTGTGCTTTATCGCCAGCTTTGTTTAAATAAAAGACAGCTTTTTCATTATCATCACTATTCTGAAAATGATAAGCTAATTCTTCAACTTTCGCATCGATTTTAGATAAATACATTTCCTCCATAGCTGCCCCTATTTTAGTATGCAGGCTTTTTCTGGCTTTAAAAAGCAGGCTATTATAGGCTATTTCCTGAATAAGTGAATGAGTAAAGGCAAAATATTGTTGAGGCTGAAGCATTCCCTCTGTTTCCTCTATAAATTCGTGTTTTCGCAATTTCTTCATCATTTCTAATAATATTTTAACTTCCAGATTGGTAATTTTTTGTAAAAGTTTTATTTCAATATATCTTCCCAAAACTGATGCCTGATATAATATCTCTTTTAATCCCACTGGAAGCAGATCAATTCTTGCCCGTGCAATACTCTGAACAGTATCTGGTATTTGAAAATCAGCAAACATCTCAGGATAATTTCCTAATCTATCTTTATCTGCCGATAACCTTCTTTCTTTAATTCCCCTAACAATTTCCTCAATAAACAAGGGATTTCCATTGGCAGTAGTAATTATTCTATCTTTCATTAATTTATAGATATCATCTTCTTTTATTAATAAACTTATTAGCTTATCGGATTCAGTATTTTTTAAGGATAATAATTTTATTCTCTTAGCCCCGGCAATAAACTCTCTATTTTTAAGTGATTCTCTAAGACTATATATAAGCAGAGTGGGATATTCTTTAATTTCTTTAGAACATTGAATTAAAAATTCTCCTGACGCATCATCAATCCATTGCACATCTTCAATAATTATAAGAAGGGGTTTTTGGGAAGAAAAACTCCACAGTAATTTTTTCACTACTCTGATGAACAAGTTGCTTTCTTCTTTTGATTGCTCCATTATTTCTTCCAAGGATTTAGTCTTTGAGGACAAAAGTCTTGAAAAATATGAAGAAGCAAATAATAGTGAAGAATCAATTTCCTTTATTTTATTTTCTATTTTCTTATCAATTTCTTTAAAATCATCATCAAATTTTATTCCAAATATTTTAATAAATATCTCACTCAAGGGGGCATAAGGTTTTGATTCTTCCCAGGACGAACAATTACCGGATAAAATATTAAATTCTTTAGCCAAAGAATCTTTGGTAAGCTCTAAAATTAATCTTGATTTACCTATTCCTAATTCACCGCTTATCTCAACTACCTGTCCTTTTGATTGGTAGGATTTTTTTAAAGCTTCTCTTAAAATTTTTAATTCTTTTTCTCTCCCCATAAAAGGTGAATGACTATTTTTCTTTTTTTCAAGAAAACTAATTTTTTTCTCTTCGCCTTTTAAGGTATAAACTGAAACCAAATCCTTCTTACCTTTTATCTTCAATTTGCGGGGAGGAGAAATTGTAAAATTATCTTTGATTCTTTGGAAAGTTTTCTCACCGATTAATATTTTCCCTGGAGTTGCATTTGCTTGTAGACGAGAGGTTAAATTTACCGTATCTCCTATAACGGTGAATTCTTTTCTTGAAGCCGAACC
>JAHIPR010000245.1 GCA_018903015.1 bacterium | reverse complement strand
CCATCTGCTAAAACCATACTGCTAATTCTGTTGCCTGCTTCTGCCTCTTTATTATAAGTTACCATTACACCGGATATCTGAACCCAGCCAATATCCTCATTCATTATACCGTGTTCGATATTAGCCTTTACATCTGCGCCGGATAACTTCATAGTATATAGAGTATTATCAAAAGGCATAACTTCATATAGTATCCCTGCAGTAATTTCTCCTGCTGGAACAGGAACTCTAAGTCCGCCGCCATTGGTCATAGCAATCTGAACTCCAACTTTTTCTCTCATTACCTCACAGGTCCATTCACCTAATAAAGATGGTCCGGCATATCTATCATGATCTAAATCAACTGTAGTTCTCCCTAATACTTTTCCTAAAACAGGGCTTAATTCTTCTTCGTATTTCTTATAAATTGCCAGGGTATTAGCATCATCTTTAAGAGTATCAGGTCTGTTATAGAGATGATCTAATAATGGCTCTGCACTAAGTAACTTATTATTCTCATCAAAAACGAAAGTCATTTTCGCAAATGTCCGGCCGTTATAGTAAGCTTGTACCAGAGGTTTGCCACCAACCAGGCCACTGATACTTTGATGAGTATGAGCTGATATTACTGCATCCACTCCTTCTACCTGAAATAAATCTGCAGCTTCACCGGTAATATTCCCTTCTTTATCCTGAAAAGCACCTAAATGAGTTAAGGCGATAATTAAATCTGCTCCTGCAGCTTTTACTTTTGGCACCCAGTTAACAAGAGTTGCTACAGGGTCTTTGAAATCATAATTTTCTACATTGGCTTTAAGTGCCTTGTAGGTAGTTTCCGGAGTAGCCAAACCTACAAATCCTACTTTAACCCCAGCTTTATCGAGAATTACGTAAGGTTTTGCCCACCCTACTGGTTCGTTAGTCCGTTTATCATATATATTAGCACAAACAAAAGTCAATCCACCATCTTCTGCCCATTTAGTAATCCTATCAATTCCCCAGTCAAATTCATGGTTGCCGACTGCCGATAGTTCTATGCCCATTTCTTTAAAAACAGCAGAAACTGGCTCACCGTACAAAAGATTGGACATCGCACTCCCTTGATAGCTATCTCCTGCTGCTACTATAATTGTGCCTTCAGGATTCTTTGCTTTCTCAACCTTTAAAGCATCGGCAAGTTTCGCTGCCCCGACATTTTTCCCGGCAGGAGCAAGGCTTCCGTGGTAGTCGTTAATCGATAATACAACAACCTCTTTTTGTGCGGCAAAAATAAAACATACTGAACTTAGAATTAACAAGAAAGTTAACAGGAAAATTAATAATCCTTTAGTTATTTTAAATCTCAACATATTTGTATAAATCCTCCTTAAATATTTTTTAATTAATTTTCTAACTAATCAGGTTCTCACTAAACTTAGATCTTTAATAATTATACTAAATTAACCACCTCACTTTTCTCATCTAATTTGTATCTTGTATCTTGGGGTCAGGTCTCAACATTTGACATAAGCTAATCTTAAATGAGGTAACCAGCCAACTTATGTCAAATGTTGAGACCTGACCCCATTAATGATGCATTAATGTAATGAATTATTCTCTTCTCTATTTTCTACATTTGCCTTGAATAATCCTTCTTTTTTGTAGAAATTATTTGAAATTAATTTAATTCTTCTTTACTTATTAATTTTTTTGCCCTTTACGACAAAATTTATTTAGCTAATTGTTTTATAACAGGCCACTATCTCGCCAAAATATAAAGTATGATAGTCATTATCTGCATAAACACTTTCTTTATATTCTTTGCACAGAAAATCAGGATTCATTTTGCTTTTATAAACAATTTTACATTCATAATGAAATCCTGATAGGTTAATAATGGGAGTGTCTACTTTTTGTGCAGGAACCACAGATAATTTACATTCTTTAAATTTATCAACATCTCGACCCGATTTAGTACCACAAAAGTTTAATGCTTCCTTCAAGGCATCAGTTGGGATACTAACCGTAAAACTGGAAGCCTTTTCGATGATATGATGGGTAAAGCGGCTGTTCCTAACCATAACTGTCATTATCGGCTTTCTCCACATATATCCAATGGCAGCCCAGCCAATAGTCATAACATTTATTTTTTTACCATCTTTAGATTTAGCTACCAGGAATGCACCTTTTGATTTTATCTGTTGCATTACTTCTTCGGCAACAGATAAATAATTAACATTTTTCATATATATCTTTCTCCTTAAAGATTCAATAATAGTTATATTTTATTTTCTTAATCAACTTCCTTTAATTTTTCTACCATTTTCACAAAATCATCTATCCATTCTGCACTAAAGTTTATACCTTTAGGGGTGGGAATGTACTCTTCTCCCTCCTTCGGTTTTACATATTGCCTTAAATCAACTCTCTCTACTCCCCGAAATTCACCGACAGATAGAACCAATCTTTTATTATCGGTAACATCTAATTGCCCAATTTGCTTCATTTAATATTTCTCCCTTCTTCTACTTTTTTTTCTTCACTAAATACTTAATACTATATACTAGTTTTCCTATCCACTATACGCTCCACGCTATTCTTCACTCAACTGACTCTTTTAACAGATCAAAAAAGCCATTTAAATATCCTAATCCCATCAATATATCTTTTTTCATCAAATTAATCAGTTCTTGGCTATCTGGAGATTTAGCTATTTTTATTATTTCTTGTTCTTCAAGTATAAGTAACTCTTGGTCATTATCTAATATAGGAAATAATTTCATGGTCTCTCGATAAGAAAGAGTAAAATCTTTTCTGGCTTCCTTACTTAGTTTAATGGCACTATCCGCTACATCATCCATCTTAACAGTTTTCACCTCGGGAAGCAGACTATAAAATTCGTCTTTCTTGTGTTCGAAAAGATATCCATTAAAATCTTCATAACCGTAATGAGCATTGGTAACCAGTACAGTCAGTTTTTTTACATTAAAAAATTTCTTCAAGAGGACATCCAAAGGAGCTGGATAGGTATGATAGGGTTGGGATATGTCTTCCAAATAATGGATTGCCCGGGCGGCAAACCTAAAACCCCAATAATTATCGCCTTTCCCAAAGGCAATTTTAGACATTTCAAAAAAGTGATTGGCTCTTTTGGGGGCATCTCCGGCTTTCAGTAAACCTCCAAACACTGAAAAATACATATGGCGATACCCCTGACTTCCCCCGGTTAAAGCTTGTAATTTATTTAATTCTAAATTAGTATCTAAATCCCAATCCGCTTCGTCCGAATAATTTATGAGAATATCTGAGGCCTTTACTTTTTCTCCGATCTTCTCATCAATATATTTTATTACAAATTCCGGATTATATTCATCCTGGTCTATATCTTCATAAGTATAAGGGGTTACTTCGATTTCAGGGAAATTGTTTATCCAATCATTATTCCTTATGGCCAGCTCAGTGTAAAAATAGTGACTATTCCAGGAAAACACATTGATAGAACTTAAGGTGAAAACGGAAAGAATTAGCAGAATAAGAATTGATATTTTCTTTTCAAGCTTCATAATTACCTCCTAAATATTTTTTGGGTTCCCACTGCCTGCTTCATCTGAACCTTCCTTGGTACAAATAGGGGTACAAGCTTCGCGAGAATGACAGAAAAAGTAATTACTTCTATTTTATTTTTCAAAAGGGAATTTATATTTGGTTAAACCAAGTTCCTTTTTCAAGTCAAGAATCTGTTGCTGAAGATTCTTATTTATAGGTGCACCTTTATCTTTTCTTTCTAACCAGGCAAGATGTTCTTTCTCTCCTGCTGTATAGATTCTTTCTGCTCCGGGAACTTTTTTAGATGCACGGAGATCACGAAGAATCTGTCCGGTTATCTT
>JAHIPR010000244.1 GCA_018903015.1 bacterium | reverse complement strand
TATTCAGTTACCCGGTTTGCCAGTTTACCGGTTAAGGATTAATTAACCGGTTATTAGTAAAACAGGCGTATAGCAATACGCCCCTACTTACTGAAAACCGAGAACTGAAAACTGTTAACTAAAACTTGTTTTAATGCTAACGACTATTTGCTAACGACTAATTTATTTATTCCTAAAATTTCAAGAAATTAATAAAAAGAGGTTGAGATGATATTTGGTAAAATTGTGGGGACTGTAGTTAGTACCCAGATAGATGAAGGAATAAAAGGAAAGAAGTGTCTTCTTGCTCAAACTTGCAATTATAAAGGGGAAGTAGATGATAATTATTTAGTAGCCGTGGATCTCGTCGGAGCAGGAGTAGAAGAAATAGTGATAATTTCTCAGGGAAGTTCTGCAAGACAGACAGAAATTACCCATCAAAAACCAGTCGATTGCGTCATCGTAGGGATTGTCGATATGGTAGAAGAATACAACAAAATTGTTTTTAAAAAATAGGCGATATAGTTTATAAGAAGGAGAATGACTTATGGCACTTGAAAATGTGCTAAGGGATATGGGAGTAGTAGGAGCTGGTGGTGCTGGTTTTCCTACCCATATTAAGGTGGCCAACAAATATGATGTAGTCATTGGGAATGGAGCGGAATGCGAACCTCTTCTCTATAATGATAAATACATTATAGAAAGACAAGGAGAAGAGGTAGTAAAAGCTTTAGAGTTAGTTATGCAGTCGACTGGTGCAAAAAAAGGGGTAATTGCCCTGAAAAAAAAATACCTTTCTATTGCGGGAAATATAAAAAAAGCCATAGGCGGAAAGAAAAATATATCACTATTCCTTCTTAAGGATTATTATCCGGTCGGCGATGAGTTTATCCTGGTACAGGAAATTACCGGTAAAGTTATTCCGGAAGGTGGAATTCCTCCGGATATAGGTTGTTTGGTAAACAATGTAGAAACCCTGAGAAATGTGTATATGGCAGAAAAAGGTTATGCAGTTACCAGAAGGACACTAACCTGCATAGGAGAAGTAAAAAAACCGAGTATTATAATTGCCCGGATTGGTATTTCTTTCCGGGAAATTATAAATCTTTGTGAACCTACCATAGAAGATTTTGTTGTGATTGTGGGAGGACCAATGATGGGCAAGGTAGTCTTTGATCTTGATACACCAGTAACTAAAACTATCACCGGTATTCTGGTTTTACCGAGGGACCATCCCTTGGTTTTAAAGAAGACCTTAAGAATTGAATATATTATCAAGCAAAGCAAAGCTGCCTGCTGTCAATGCATCTATTGTACTGACTTATGTCCTCGTTACTTATTAGGTCATGAGCTTTATCCTCATAAGATTATGAGACAGATAAACTTTGGATTCGATCTTCCGTACGAAATAATTCAAAATGCTTTTCTATGCAGTGAATGCGGGCTTTGCGAGGTATTCGCCTGTCCGATGGAATTATCCCCTCGCATTATAAATCAAAAAATTAAGGAAAATCTTCTGGCAGCCGGCTATCAACCCAAGTTTTCGGGCAAAAAAGAAAACCCAAGAGAGTTACTAGAATACAGAAAAATACCCAGTTCGAGGATTAAAAACCGCTTGAGATTGGATAAGTATGATAAAGATAGCCTGCATCCATTACCTGTAATGGAAACCGATCCCGATCAGGTGGAAGTTTTACTCAAACAACATACAGGTGTTCCTTCGAAACCTGTAGTGAAAATTGATGAACAAGTAAATGAGGGTGATCTTATTGCAGAAATTCCTAAGGGAAAATTAGGTGCACGGTTACACGCAAGCATTAAAGGCAGAATAACTTATATTGACGAGGAAAGGATTATTATTAAAAAATAATGATGAAAGATAGGTAAGATATGGATATAATCGTTCTTGGAGTATTAGAATTTAATAGCATAGCAGTAGGGATAAAGGCTTTAGACGGCATAGTAAAAGCTGCCTCGGTGAAAGTAATAGATGCGAGAACAATTTGTCCGGGAAAATTTGTAATTCTTTTTACCGGTGATGTGGCAGCAGTCGATGCTTCTCTTACCGCTGGTAAGGAAATTGGAGAAGGTTACATAGTTGACGAATTATTTATTACCAATTTACATTCTCAAATTATTCCGGCAATTATCGGTACGGTTGAATGTAAGATTTGGGATGCTGTGGCTGTAGTAGAATCTTTTTCGGTAGTTGCCAGTATTGAAGCTGCCGATATAGCTGCCAAGACTGCCAATGTTTTAATTAACGAAATTAGATTGGCTGCGGGGATGGGTGGCAAATCTTATATTAAAATGATTGGTAATATAGACGAGGTGGAAGCTGCAGTTAAGGCGGCAGTAAAGATCATAGGTGATAAAGGTTTGCTTTGTAAAGAGGTCATTATCCCCAACCCTCATCCGGAGATTAAACCTTATTTTATTTATTAAAGATAAAACAGAAATTTACACCTAGGTGGTAAATTATGGAAATAAACGAAAAAGATTTGAAATTAATCATCGAAAGCGTGCTTGATAAATTAGAAAGTACCAAAAGTGATAAAAAAATATTAGATAGTTCATTAAGCAGAATTTCAGGGCAGGATGGAATTTTTGAAGAAGTAAATGCTGCTGTCGATGCTGCTGAAGCTGCTCATCTTGAACTGATTAAATTAACCTTAGATCAACGTAGAGAGATAATTCGAAGTATACGCAAAATAATTATGAGTAATCTGGAAGAGATTTCTAAATTAGCCGTAGAGGAAACAACTTTTGGCAGAGTAGAAGATAAGATTGAAAAGAATAGATTGGCTGCTTTAAAAACGCCGGGAATAGAAGATCTCGAGCCTACAGCTTATTCCGATGATAATGGAATGACCTTGATGGAACGAGCAGCTTACGGGGTTATCGGTTCTATCATACCCTCTACTAATCCTACTTCTACGGTTATTAATAATGGAATAAGCATGATTGCTGGTGGAAATTCGGTAGTGTTTAATCCTCATCCAGCAGCAAAAAAAAGTTCCTGCTTTACTGTTTCCTTGATCAATCAGGCGATTGTAAAAGCCGGGGGTCCTCCCAATGTTTTGTGTTCTATTGCTAATCCGACTATCGATTCAGCCCAAACTTTAATGAAACATCCTAAAATTAGATTACTGGTAGTAACCGGTGGTCCGGCGGTGGTTAAGACAGCTATGAACAGTGACAAGAAAGTCATTGCTGCTGGTCCTGGAAATCCCCCCTGTGTTGTCGATGAAACCGCCGATTTAGTTAAAGCCGGCCGTGATATTGTGAAGGGAGCAGGATTTGATAATAATATTGTCTGTATATGTGAGAAAGAGATTTTAGCTGTTTCCCAAATTGCCGATAAATTAAAAGAAGAGATGATAAAAAATGGCGCTTATGAACTAAAAGGCGAGCAGATTGAAAAGGTTACTAAATTGGTAATTACTGACCCGGGAAAGCCCGGACATGAAGGAGCACCGAACAAAGAATATGTGGGGAAAAATGCCAGTGTAATCGCCCGGGATATCGGATTAGACATTTCTGATCAAACCAAAATATTACTTTGCGAAGTGGACCGTTATCATCCATTGGTCTGGACCGAACAGCTTTTACCGGTGATTCCTCTGGTTCGCTTTAACCATGTTGATGAAGCCATAGATTTTGCCGTGCAGTGTGAGCATAATTTCAGGCATACTGCCTCTATTCATTCCCGGAATATTGCTAAACTTTCCAAGATGGCCCAATTAATGAACTGTTCTCTCTTTGTAAAGAACGGACCGTGTTATAGCGGATTAGGATTAGGCGGGGCTGGTTATACTTCTTTTACTATTGCTACTCCTACCGGAGAGGGGTTAACCCGAGCAAGAACTTTTACCCGGGAAAGACGTTGTGTCTTAGTTGGTTATTTTAGAATTGTCTAAATTAATTTTTATTAGCTGTCTATTTGGAGGTTAGAGATGAAACTGGGAAAAGTAATTGGTAATGTTGTCTGCACCCAGAAAGTAGAATCTTTTCAAGGTATAAAACTATTATTGGTCCAGCCTCTTAATGAAAAGTTAGAAGAGATTGGTGATCCTGTAGTGGCTTGCGATACAGTTCAGGCGGGTATAAATGATATTGTTTTCTATGAAGGCGGCAGAGAGGCAGCTTTGGGACTTAAAAATTGGTTCAACCCTTCTGATCTGACTATTATGGGTATAGTTGATCAGGTAAATATTGGAGAGTAATTATGATTTTAGGTAAGGTAATCGGTAATGTAGTTTCAACTATAAAGCTTCCGGTTTATCAAGGATATAAGATTTTAATTGTTCAACCTGTGAATGATAAAGAAGAGCCGCAAGGGGAAAGTGTTTTGGCTTTGGATACTGTTCAGGCAGGTGTAGGAGATACGGTTCTGGTAATTGATGAAGGGAATTCTTCTCGTTTGATTATGAACAATTCAACTGCCCCGGTTAGGACTATGATTGTAGGAATTGTCGATGCAATTGAATTAAACTAAGAATAAGGTTAAATAAGATGGCTGATAGTATAAATAGAATAAAAATTATCCAGAATGTGGTTAGTGGATTGCATTCTACCACTAACCCTGAAAAAGTTCTGCTTGCTCCCAATAATGTTCGGGATAAAGTGGGGTGTGTTGCTATTGGTTCAGATCATGGTGGATTTGAAGCCAAAGAAATTATTAGAGATTATTTACGCTCTATCGGATATCGAGTTACAGATGTAGGAACTTTTAGTAAAGATAGTGTGGATTATCCTGATTTTGCCCTTAAAGTGGCCAAGAAGGTAGCCAGCGGGGAATGCGAAAGAGGAATTATGATCGACGGAGCTGGAATTGGCTCTTCAATGGTCTGTAATAAGGTTAAAGGAGTAAGGGCGGCTTTATGTTATAACCTAAAAACTATAATAAATAGCAGAGAACACAATAATGCCAATGTTTTAACTTTAGGCGGCCCATTACACACTCAGGACGAATTACGCGAAATGGTAAAACTTTGGTTGGAAACTACTTTTGCTGGCGGAAGACATTGGAATAGAGTTAATAAAATAATGGCCGCAGAAAGAAATCAATAAAAATATGAAAAGAAGAGGTTTAAAATTATGGATATAGATAAGATGGATAAAAAAGAATTGATTGATAAGATTAGTGATGAAATAATATCAAAGTTAAGGAAGACATCTTTTTCTGATAATCTTTCTTTTAAATCTGATTTGGGCAATAAAAACATACAGGGTTCTTCATCGGGTTGCAAGATACAAATCAACACACCTGCTGACCTTGCACCTTATATTGACCATACTTTATTAAAGCCCGACGCAACAGAAGCTCAAATACGCAAATTATGCGAAGAAGCCATTCAGTATGGTTTTTGTACGGTTTGTGTTAATTCTTCCTGGGTAGATTATTGTGCCAGGAAATTAAGGGGAACCGGAGTGAAGGTTTGTGCTGTTGTGGGATTTCCGTTGGGGGCAACAGACAGCAAGACCAAGGCTTACGAGACTCGTAATGCTATAGAAAACGGAGCTGCTGAAATAGATACGGTGATTAATGTAGGGGCTTTAAGAAATGGTGATCTAAG
>JAHIPR010000243.1 GCA_018903015.1 bacterium | reverse complement strand
TTACGGTAGATTTCCTGCCAGTCGGTATAATGATATCTCCCTATCTTATAACCCTTTCGGTAAAATTGAGGGTAGGGTATGGGAAGGGCTTTTCCGTCTTCACTTAAAGCGAGGGTTAAAATAATTTCCAGTGGGCTTATTTCCCCTTTAATGCTTCCCGTGAGCCAGGATAAAAAATAAAGATAAGTATCCACCTTGATCCCTTTGGCAATAATCAGGGTGCCGGCATCAGCCGCAGAAAACGCACCCAAATCATCTTCTGTAATCAAATGGTTTTCCTTTAATCGTATTAGGGAATCACCAATTTTTTCCTTGCTCCTTTTTTTATCAATAACGAATTGCCAGTATCCGCGATTCCCCTCCAACAATGAAACAGTCGATGCCCCCGCCAAACTACCTTCATTAATACTGGCCAGTATAGCATCCATACTATCTTTCCCATTGACAATTAATCGAAGCAGAAGTGTGGTTAAATCCTTTTCCTTCTTTTTAGGACCAGCCGCCCCGCCACTATCCAAATCACCTGTTTCCGGATAGGGAATCATCTCTTCTGCTGCCTTTCCCTTGCCCCAGCTCTCTCCAATATAATCTGCAGCATCATTCTTTTCCATTGTATCCCGCAGGAAATTAAAATAGAGATTTTGATAAATGGTTTCAGAGAGCAGGGAATGGGCTAAAAAAATGACCCTTCCGAATTCTTCCTTTTTTCCGCTATTTAATCTCCCGGCTCTTCCGCCCATATTCTCTATATCGGTAAAGGTCAGGCTGGTAAGCCGGACATCCTGGTAATCCCCGTTAACACTTTCTACTTTATCTATAGAGAGAATGACATTTTTAAAAGGAAGATTAATTCCCATGGCCAAAGTGGTGGTCGCACAGATAATCTTTATCTCTCCGCTTTGCAGATAATTTTCCACCAGGTTTCTTTCTTCCCAGGAAAGGTCGGAATTATGATAGGCAATGCCCTTCTCCAAAAGAGAAAGCAGGTTATCCCGGGTTAAAGTTTCCTCCATATATTTTAAATCCTCTATGGCTTTTTCTGCCGGAGAGCCTTCCAGTTTATCTGCCAGCCACTGTGCCCATCTTTTGCATTCTGCCCTGGTAGGAAAAAAGAGCAGGGTAGGTTCATTGTTTTCGGCAAAATACCTGACGGTTTCCAGAAGGTAATCTTCCCGGCAATTATCCCGGACAGCAAGCGGAGGAAAAAAGACTTCTTCTCCAATCTTCTTTTCGTTATGTGTGATATATTTAAAAATGCCTTCTCTGACGATTCCCTTACGCAGCTCTACCGGACGCAAATAAGAGGTAAGCACCCGGCAGGGAAACCATTCTAAAAAATTCCCTTGATTTTCTAAAAATGCCGAAAGACCAATAATCTTGATCTTTTGCTCCTGCTTTTGCAGGCGAACCAGTATCTCCTCTAAAAGAGGACCTCTAACCGGGTCATTGATGACCTGCATCTCATCAATAATAACCAAAGAAACCCCGCTCAAAAATGCCGGGTATTTTAACAGGAAATAATGAAACTTTTCATAAACCATGATGGCGATTTCAAATCTGCCACTGCCGATTCTTTTATCATCTTCTTTTCGGTCACGGGATGAGATGGCCACATCTATTCCGCAAGTATGATACATCTTTTTAAAACGCCGGTATTTTTCCTCGGCCAGTGTCCTCAAAGGGACCAGGTAAATGGTCTTCTTATTATGAATAGCCTGGGTAACAGCAGCCATCTCTCCGATAAAGGTCTTGCCCGATGAGGTCGGGGCAATCACCAGAAGATTCTGATTGTCATTGCGAGGAGCGCAGCGACGCGGCAATCCCCTACCTCCACCATAATCCAGCGCCCCGTAATACCTTACCGCCTTTTCCTGTACCGACATCAGATGAGGAGAATAATTCTTCTCCCAAATGTCCACAATATAAGAGGGGACCCCCCAACTTCTAAATCTCTCATCTTCATCGGCTTTCTAAACAATTTACTTCCTTCCTTTCTAATAATTTATTAAAAAAATATATATAAATAAGCAGGTACGAACAATAGTTTAAGAACCTATTTTACCCCATTTCTTTTCCAATTGCAACAAGTATTTTAAAAAAATATTTCTGAAAAAGGGGGCATTCTTCTTTTCGTCTTTCCGCATGTAATACCAGGCAAAAAGCAAAGCTTGAATTTCACAAAGCTTTAAATCTTAAACCTGGAAATATTTTCTATCGTTGAAACTTTTTAGGCTGTTTCAGCAAACGCTGAAAAATAGCTTTTCAGTGAAAATTAAAAGCTGGTCTTGACTTATATTTCATTATATTATATAATTTCAGCAAACGCTGAAAGAATAATATTAGGTGAAATAATGGTTACGGAAAAAGAAATTATTGATAGTATTAAAAAAAATATAGGAAATCTGTTTGAATCTACTGATTTTATCAAAGTAAATAGTATAAAGTCAGAAGTTAAAAATCTATTCCCTGACCAGC
>JAHIPR010000032.1 GCA_018903015.1 bacterium | reverse complement strand
TGATCAAAGGTTCACCGCTCTGGGCTACCAATCCTACAATAGTCTCCCCCTTCTTGACTCTGGTCTTTCGGATAATTTCTTCATTTAGACCGTAGGACTTCTTTATGGTTAAAACTTCTCCTTCTGAGTCAAAAAGCATCAGAGAGCCGGTCTCTGCATTTAAAATCTTGACCGCACTGTTGAATGCCGAGGAAAGCATCTCGTCGAGATCAAGGGAAGAACTGGTCAATTTAGCGGTCTCATAGAGAGTGGTCATTTCCGCCAGTTTTTCACTCAACTTGCGGTTAAGCTCTCTGATCTCAACCAAATAACCCTCTTTCTTAGAAGCCAGATATTCCTGGCAGGCCATTTCATAGTTTATGATTCCTTCCATAAGAAAGGTAAAGGATTCATCGATGGCCTTCCTGGGATAGGTGCTTTTGTTTTTATTAATTTTCCTTATAGCCTTTAAATGCATCTCCACGATCGCCTCAGGACCAATCCCCTGTTCCATCAGCTCCTTGCTGAACTTTTCAATCTGGTAGAGATCTTTCTTCTGCCCGGTCCTCAGATAATCTCTGAGGATCTTTTCATAGCTAACCTCTAATTTTTCTTCATAAATTACCTTATTCATACAAATTTATAACTCCTTCCCTTACTATTTTAGTTACTTCTTAATATCCTTTTTACATCTTTGACAACATAACCTGAAAATAAAAAAACTCAGAGGCTATCTTGCTGCCGCCTCTGAGTTTCCTATTAATGATTTTTTCTTAATTTGTAAAAAAATAGGGCTCTCTTGAAAATATTTCTTTGAGATTGGTATTAAAACATAGGAAAGGAAACCCCGAATTTCGGGGGGGGGCGAGTAGATATTTAAGCATTTATTCTTCCTCCTTTAAATTTCTTGAAAATATTTTACTATGGTACGGTATTTTCTTTCGGATTCTAATAATGCGTCTTTTCCCTTTTGGCTGCTTATTTCTATTTTCCCAATACATTTATTCGTTTGCGTATCTTAATTAAAGGATAATTCAATAAAATTTTAACTTTATATTCATAATACGACTAAACTTTTGAAAATCCTTCTTTTTTTTAAAATATTTTAAAATGTATCGCTATTTTGATTAATTTTAATTTCCCTTATAATCTACTATCACCCGAACCTATTCCCATCCATTTTAGACTACTCCAGCTGCTTTAATCAACCCATTTTACCACTCCGACTAATCTGCTTTACCACGACCGCCCGCCAGGAGCTTTTTTTGCTAAGAAGTGTAATTGAAAGCCTCTACATACATAACAAGACTCTATCGGACATTCTTAAAGAAATATATGAGGGTTTATCTTATCCGATAAAGCTTTGTTATGTATAGCAAAAAAAGCATTATATTTTTAACCAGTTAAAAGCTTTTTTAGCCTGGTTAAAAATATAAAGGCGGGCTAAATGAGATACTTTTTATCGTAGGGCTAAACCTCTATTCCCGGTAATCGCATGGCTCCCCTCCCTTCCCCCTCCTGTTCCTGATCAGCGTTCTTCTACGTTTTAATATTTTTTAAGCAGTAGCAGTATAAAAAAAACTAAAACTATCCTAAGAGTTTACATGTGCGACACCGAGGGCGTTTATAGAAGACTCTACACCACAAAAAAATCACAGCAAAGATATTAAGTGTAGGGCTTTTTTGTGGTGCCGGCTTCTACAAACGCCGAGAAAAGAAATTGCAAAGAGAAGAAAAAGAAAAGGAAAAGGGGGAGAGAAACTAAGAGAAAATTCCGTAGAGAACAAATAGAAGCCATTTTTGTGAAGACTCTAAACCTAAGCGCCCTATGTCGTTATCTTGGGGATTTGTGCAAATCTTTGGTAAGTTCCTGAGCCTTTTTAAGGAAATCTCCAGCCGCTTTTAGAGCGAAACTAGCCCCTTCTTCCGACCATCTGTCATAATAATCGGCGTCCTCTCTTAGCCTTTTACCTTTTCCGAGGGCTTCTATTAAACTGCCTGGGAGCAGCCTTGTCTCTACATAAAGAGCCCGCATAGCAACAATAAGACAATGGTGGCTGTGCTCTCGGTAATTCTTGGCAAACAAAAGGGCTCTGGCGGAATGGAACATAGAGTAATAGGACTGGATAGTGGCCCATTTGTAATCTTTGTCATTAAAAGTTTTCTCAGCCCTTTCCAGGTCCCGTTGAGCTGTCCCAAGGGTTTTTGTCATAAGAGCTTTCCCACGCGGGAATTCCCGTATTTTATTTCTCTTTAAACATTGCTCAAATTCTGGATTCATCTTTAGACTCCCACAGGGTTATGCCATGTTCTATCTCTTCAATAAATATCGATTCTTCTTTTTCCATTTTGATAAACTGGGTCGAGTTGCGAATAACAGGTTGAAGTTTTTCTCTAAGGGTGTTTTTCTTTATCTTCTCTTCAACGGCCTTTGAGCTATCGGCTAGTATAAAAATGTCTATATCACTACTGGCTATATTTTCTCCCCGGGCACAACTGCCAAACAGGACTATTTTTTTAGAGAACGCTTTTAATTTATTTACCAGGGGTTGTAAGAGCATGGTAGTCTTGAGGACTTTCAATTGCTTAATAATGGGATTGTTATAATCAACCGAATAAAGATAGATCTTTGCTTTCTTTTCCCGCAGGACGAGCTTTTCTTTAGCGAGTTTACGAAGAGAAAAATTAACCCCGGCTCTGCTAATTCTGGTGGCTTTTTCGATTTCATTAGCCAGAAATTGCTTG
>JAHIPR010000242.1 GCA_018903015.1 bacterium | reverse complement strand
GAGCTTTTCTTTAAAAAAGGTGCTGATATTGTAATTCAGAGATTAAGCGATTTAAGTGCAAAATGGATTGATTGGTGGTTTAATCGCTGCCCTCCTCATCTTCTCGAATCAGTAAAAACCTTTTCTGGTGAAAATGAAAAGATCTTTTTACACCCCCGGTATCTTTATTCCGATTCTAAAATAATGGAAGGGAAAGAAAAAGCCGTCTTCTTTTTCGATTACGATGGTACCCTAACCCCTATTGTCGAGCGACCTGATCTGGCAAAAATATCTCCAGAAATGAAAGAAATTATCCGGCAACTATCTCTAAAATATAAATTAGCAATTGTAAGCGGAAGGGGAAGAAGAAATTTACAAACCTTGGTGGACATCCCGGGAATTTTTTATGCCGGGGATCACGGTTTGGATATTATTGGACCAGATATTTCTATGATACATCCTAAAGTAAAAAAATTCTTACCGCTTATCCAAAATATCTCCAAAAGTTTAGATAAATCATTATCTCATATTCCTGGAATAATTGTAGAGAAGAAAAAGATGAGCGTAGCCATTCATTATAGGCAGGTATCAAAAGAAGATTTGCCCGGACTAAAGTTACCATTAAAGAAGATTTTAAAAGAAAATAGAGAAAATATCCGTTTATTGAAAGGGAAAAAAGTTGTTGAATTTTTACCTAATATTGAATGGAACAAAGGTAAAGCGGTGTTATGGATATTGAATACTCTGGGACTTGATTGGTCTGAGCACAAGATTTTTTACCTGGGAGATGACACCACTGATGAAGATGCCTTTCGCATTCTTCGAACCCGGGGAACCAGTATCCTTATTGCGGAAAAAGCCCAAAAATCTGCTGCTGATTTTCGATTATCTTCGCCTGAAGAGGTAAAATACTGGTTGAAATATTTTCTAAACTGATTTTTATTATTAAATCAGTTTTTTAACTTAACTACTAGTTAGTTCTTTTAAAAGTGCCCTTACTTCAATGGAAGAGTCAATATTATATTTAGACTGGGATGATCCCATGCCTACCTTAATAGAATAAGCGAAATCAGGTAAAGTGACAAAGGTATCTTCGTCTGACAAGTCATCACCTATCGCCAGGATAAAATCCCAATCTTTTTGGGAAATCCAGTAATAAGCACTTAAGCCTTTATTAATTCCCATGGGTTTAATTTCGATTACATTTTCTCTATGAAGTACCTCCAGATTCAAGTTAGACGTAAGGTGCAAAAGAGAGGATTTTAACTCGAGAGCTCTTAGCCGACCAAAAGCAAGGTCAGTTTTAATATAATACCAGACCAAAGAATACTCTTTTTCTTGGATAAATGAACCGGGGGTTCTGCTAACATAAAGTTCTAACAGGGGTCTAATTTGATCTTTCCATTCCTTTCTTAGAGGTTTTACTGTTTCCCATTGCCCAATCCTCTTCCTCAACCAGGCGCCATTTTCGGCAACCAGACCAATATTTATATCTGCAAACCATTTTTCTAAAGTATCTTTTTTTCGGCGGCTGATTATTACCACTTGATTTTTCTTATCCTGGATTAATTGTTGAATCACATTTAAGATTTTTTTACTGGGTTTAATCTTCTTAAATTCATAAGTAGCGGGAATCAATGTTCCATCATAATTTAAAAGAAATAAGCGGTTTTTGCTTTTTTGATAATCTTCTATAATCTCTAAACGTTTTTTTGGTGATAAATCTTTTGCAGAAAATTCTAACTGCATACTTTTTACCTTTAAAAGGCTTTCTTTAAAGTCATCTGCCCACTTTTTCACATTATAATTTTGCAGTCGCTTTTGCATAATCTGGTTTCTTTTTTTCTGTATTTTATCAGACATATTCAGAGCATATTTTATAGACCAGGATATCTGTTCTCTATTATTCGGGTTAACAATTAAGGCCTCGCCTAACTCATTAGCAGCACCGGCCATTTCGCTAAGGATTAATACCCCTTTACTATTGTTTTTAGTGGCAATAAATTCTTTAGCAACTAAATTCATTCCATCTTTTAATGGAGTTATTAAAGCAACATCAGCAATATAATAAAGAGCAGTCAGCTCATAAAAAGGAAGGGATCGGAAAAGATAGCGGATTGGTGACCAGCTAACTGTAGCGTATTTACCATTTATTTCCCCAATTAGCTCGTCTACCTGTTGTTTTAACTGCTGATACTGTTTTACCTGAGTACGTGAAGGAACGGTTACCATAATTAAAATTACTTTTTCCAGATATTCTGGATTCTTCTGCAAGAAAAATTCAAAGGCTTCCAAACGTTTGATAATTCCTTTGGTATAATCCATTCGATCAATAGAAAGAATAATTTTCTTTTCCCCAATCTGATCTCG
>JAHIPR010000031.1 GCA_018903015.1 bacterium | reverse complement strand
TTTCTTCTTTAGAATTGTGTTCTGTTTTTTCTACTTCATTTTCTTTGTGTAACTCCATAGTCCTTACATCCTTCCTTTTCTGGTCTAAAGTATAGCGTAGAGCGTACAGCGTTTAGCGTATAGGATAAATCATTCTGTATATAATTAAAATGTCTGTTTAAACTCTACGCTGTACGCTATACGCTATACGCTAATTATTATTCTTTTCTCGGTAATTATTTTATGTACCGGGATATCATTTTTATCAGTAATTATTTTTTTTACTATTTGCATTTCAAAAGCTAAAGCAATAATTTTGGCAGAAGAGCGAACTTTTCTTAAAAAATTATCGTAATATCCGAAACCCCTGCCAATTCTATTTCCGCTTAAATCAAAAGCGACTCCGGGTACTATTATTAAATCGATATTTTCTGAAGGGAATAATCTATAATATTCTTTCTTCGGCTCTAAAATTCCTTTTTTGCCTTTTTCTAATTCAATATCAAAATCAGATATTTTCGAAGGAGCTAAGTTAATGCATTCTGGCAAGATTATGGGAACAAAAATATTTTTACCCATTTTAATAGACATTTTAATCATTTCTTCGGTCTGCACTTCACTTCTGGTGGCAGCATAAAACATAATATTTTGGGAATTTATATACTCTACGGTCTCGGCCAGGTTTAAAAATACTTGTTGACTTTTTTCCCTTATATCTTCAGAAGACAGGGAAAGTCTTTTTTTTAGTGTATTTCTTCGTATTTCTTCTTTATTCATAATTTTTATTATAATATAGTTATTTATTATTTTTGTCAAAATATAATGAATAATATAGTATCGAGTATATAAGTATTGAGTATTGATTATCGAGTTAAGAAAGAGAAAGAAAAGATAGAAAAAAGTTTACACTATCAAGGATAAATTATAAAACCCCGCTATGTCGTGTGCGTTAGGTTTTGATACCTGTCCTCAAACAGGTGGGCATCTACCTAAATGTTTTATGTTTCCGCGTCAACCAAGTAGTTAACGTTAGGTATTTGCCTTTCCTCCGGTGGAGGGAGACCTACCTTAGGCCTACATTCTACATTTAGAGCTCGATCCCGCTTTATATAAGTGTTGGCTCAAAACTTAATCAGTCAGCACGAGCACAGCAGGGTAATTCATATATTTTCTTTGCTCTTATAATATCACACCTTATTGTATCTTTCAATATCCAGAACAGTATCGAGTATAGCGGATAGCGTACAGCGTTTAGCGTATAGTAAGAAAAGAAAAAATCAGAGTTCAAGAGCCAAAAGTCAGAATAAGAATACTATATCTATATCGTATAACCTATATGGTAAAGAAAATAGTAATGTATAATATGTAGGGGCAGACCTTGTGTCTGCCCGAAATGAGTACAGGAATATATATAAATTTTATAAGGTAGCAATCTTTACGTAATACTCAATACGCGATATTATTTCCTATACGCTCTACGCTGTACGCTAACCGCTATCTTTGCGGTAAATCCAATTTGATATGAAGTTCCTTCAATTGTTTTTGATCTACTTCAGATGGAGCATCAGTTAACAGGCAGGCAGCCTTTTGGGTCTTGGGAAAGGCGATTACTTCTCTGATTGAGGAAGCTCCGGCTAAAAGCATAACCATCCTATCCAAACCAAAGGCAATCCCCCCATGTGGTGGTGCTCCATATTTTAAAGCTTGCAATAAGAAGCCGAATTTTTGTTCAGCTTTTTTATTATCTATCCCTAATAATTTAAAAATTATTTTTTGAAGGTCTGTATTGTGTATTCTGATGCTCCCACTTCCGATTTCGTTTCCGTTAAGCACTAAATCGTATGTTTTTGAACGCACTTTTAAGGGATTGGTTTCCAATAATTTAATATCTTCGTCAACAGGTGCTGTGAAAGGGTGATGAACTGATTCATATCTCTTTTCCTCCGGGTTATATTCTAACAAAGGGAAATTTGTGACCCAGAGAAAATTAAACTCTTTTTTATCCTGATTAATAAGGTTTAAATCGTTCGCTAATTTTAATCTTAGATTTCCTAATGCTTCATAAACTACTTTCTCCTGGTCAGCAACAATTAAGATAATATCTCCTGAGTTAGCATTAGTTTTAAGTTTAACTTTTTCTATCTCTTCGGGAGAAAGAAACTTGGCTATGGAAGATTGAAAATCTTTTCCTTCTTTAATTTTTATATAGGACAGGCCT
>JAHIPR010000241.1 GCA_018903015.1 bacterium | reverse complement strand
TGTGTTTTGTTATAATTTCATCTAATGTTTCCTTTAAAGCATAAATTGGTTTTCCATCTATTTTTTTTAGATAAGAAGTTATATTTTTTCCATCTATCACAACTGCTTTAAGATTATCAGAACCAATATCTATCCCAATTCTTTTCATATTAAAAGGGAATTTAAATTTAGAAATAACTTTTTTTTGAAATATTTTCTTTAATTTCCTTTCTAAAAGATTTTTAGAAAATTTTAAAATTTAATAGAGGAAATATATTATTTAAAATAATATATTTATCTTGCTTTATTTATTTTATTTTCTATCCTCAAGATTACCTCATCTTCATCATATTCTTCTAAATCTATCCATTCAATATTTTCTATTTTGTTTTTGAACCAGGTCATTTGTCTTTTGGCATAATGCCTGGTCTCTATCTTTATTAGATCAATAGCCTCTTCTTTAGTGCATACACCATTAATATGCTTGTTTATCTGTTTGTAGCCTAAACCCTGCATTGAATTTAAATCTTCTTTATAACCTTTCTCTCTTAACATTTTAACTTCTTCTATAAATCCGTCTTTAATCATCTTATCAACTCTTAGATTAATCCTTTGATATAGATTCTCTCTATTTCTTTTAAATCCTATAATTTGATAATTAATTTTTGCATTATTATTAGAAGATTTTTTCTGTAAATAAGAGATGGTTTTACCGGTAGATTCATAAACTTCCAAAGCCCTGATTATTCTTCTTAAATCATTAGGTTTAATTTTTGAAGCAGAAACCGAATCTATTTTGGATAATTTTTCATGTAAATATTTTTTTCCGTGTACCGTTGCCTCTTCTTCCAGGGTCTCTCTATATTCAATATCCTTAGCAGGTCCGGTAAAAAGCGGATTAATTAGTGAGGAAATATATAGTCCGGAACCACCTGCTAATATCGGTATTTTGCCTCTTTTAAAAACGTCTAATATTATATTAGCAGCTAACTTGTTGTATTGTATTACGTCAAAATTCTCTGCAGGATCAACGATATCTATCATATGGTGTTTTATGGTGTTTAATATGCTTTTATCAGGTTTAGCAGTCCCAATATCCATATATTCATATATTTGCATAGAATCAGCAGAAATTATTTCTACATCAGGGATTTTTTGAGCTAATTTAATGGAAATATCTGTTTTACCTACTCCGGTGGGACCTAATAAAATAAGCAAATTATTGTCTTTATTATTAATCATTAAATTAGTTCTCCATATAAAGTCCAGGCACTTGACTTTAAAATTTTAACATTAACTAATTGCCCTAACAGATCTTGTTTGCTGGTGAATACCACGGTTTTATTGGTTCCTGTTCTTCCGGAAAATTGATTTTCAATATTTTTTTTAGAATTCTTATCTACCAGGACTTCAAATGTTTTTCCTTCAAGTTTTTTATTAATTTTAGCTGATATTTCCTTTTGTAAATCGATAAGTTTCCATAACCTTTCTTTTTTGAGCTCTAAAGGAACCTGGTCGGGCAATAGTGAAGCAATAGCATTTTCTCTATTGGAATAAATAAAAGTATATGCTTCGTCAAATTCTATTTCTTTGAAAGCATTTAAAGTGTCCAGAAAGTCATATTCGGTTTCTCCGGGGAACCCTACCATTACATCTGTTGTAATTGCAATATTGTCTATATTATTTCGAATTTCTTTAATGATATTCTTATAATAATTTATATCATATTTTCTATTCATTATTTTAAGTATTTTGCTTGAAGCGGATTGAATAGGTAAATGGATATGGTTGCAGACTTTATTGCAGTTTTTTATTGTTTCTATCAAATCGAAAGAAAAATCTTTGGGATGAGAAGTGGTAAATCTTATTCTTTCTATACCGTTAATATCATTTAATAATTTTAATAATTTAGAAAAATTAGCAGATTGAGAAAGGTCATTACCATAGGAGTTGACATTTTGGCCTAATAAAAATACTTCTTTATATTTATTTTGAGCTAAATTATTTACTTCTGATAATATTTCGGAAACTCCCCTGCTCTGCTCAGGACCCCTGGTGTATGGGACAACACAGTAAGAGCAATAATTATTACAACCTCTCATTATTTGAATCCAGGCAGATATTTTACTTTCTCTTTTAACCGGAATGTGATTCAAACTAAATTCAGGAGTATTATCGCAAGAGATATATTTTTTATTACCGTATTTTACAACATTGATAATATTTTCTAAATTATTAACTTGAGAGGGGTTAAATATAAAGTCAACATAAGGCGCTCTTTCAAATATATTTTCTTTCTCTTTTTGGGCCATACATCCACATATACCAAAAATCACATCCGGGCTAGATTCTTTTATTTTTTTTATCTTCCCAATTAAGCTATATATTTTCTGCTCGACTTTTGCTCTAACACAGCAGGTATTTAGTAAAATCAAGTTCGATTTAAATATATCTTCTGTGAGTGAATAACCTAATTTTACTAATTGACCAGCAATATATTCTGAATCATTGACGTTCATCTGGCATCCGAAGGTTCGAATGAATGCTTTTGATTTATATGTCATTATCTATTTTCCTTGAATAAATATTAGGAGTTTAAATTATAAAAAAATAAATTGCAGATTTTTCCTGTTCTTTCTGCAATTATAAAAAAATAAATATTTATTATCATTTTTGAATTAATATATTGAAGGAGGCAATTTTTATTAAAAATTGCCTCCTCTTTAAATAAAACACACTTTATTTATTTTGCATATTCAACTGAGCGGGTTTCTCTAATAACCATTACTTTAATTTGACCGGGATAATCTATATTCTTTTCAATTTTTTTTGAAATATCTCTTGATATCTTTTTTGCTGTATAATCATCTATTTCTTCCGGATTTACAATTATCCTTATTTCTCTACCCGCTTGTATAGCAAATGCTCTTTCTACCCCTTCAAATGAATTAGCAATTTCTTCCAATTTTTCAAGTCTTTTTATATAAGTTTCCAGCATCTCACGTCGAGCACCAGGACGAGAAGCAGATATGGCATCGGCAGATTGGACTAAAACTGCTTCAATTGTTTTAGGTTCTACATCCGAATGGTGAGCAGCAATAGCATTAATTACTTCAAGACTTTCACCATTTTTCTTGGCAATTTCAGAACCAATTATTGCGTGAGCCCCTTCTATTTCATGGTCAACAGCTTTCCCGATATCATGAAGGAGTCCTGCTCTTTTTGCCAATTGCGAATTTACGCCAATTTCTGAAGCCATAATTTCAGCAAGATATGCAACTTCTATTGAATGCTGAAGAACATTCTGTCCGTAGCTTGTGCGATATTTTAATTTCCCCAATAAATTAATTAGTTTGGGATTTATATTTTTTACATTCGTATCAAATACTACCTGTTCTCCTTCTTCTTGAATCTTGTTATTAACTATTACTTTAGTTTTTTCTATTATTTCTTCAATTCTTGCTGGTTGTATGCGGCCATCGGTAATCAGCTTTTCTAAAGACAGTCGAGCTATTTCTCTTCGTATAGGATCAAACCCCGAAATTATTACTGCTTCTGGGGTATCATCTACAATTAAATCAACTCCGGTTAACATTTCAAATGTTCTGATATTCCTACCTTCTCTTCCGATGATTCTTCCTTTCATGTCTTCATTAGGTAAAGGTACAAAAGATGTCGTTGTTTCCACCGTGTGGTCA
>JAHIPR010000030.1 GCA_018903015.1 bacterium | reverse complement strand
TCGGCTCTCTTGCGTTCGGTGATATCACGGATATAAACTATAAGTCTAGGTTTATTTCCAATGTTGATAAGCTTGGTAGCAATTTCCGTAGGGAAAATAGTACCGTCTTTCTTTTTACTTATACGTGATACGAATTTACCATAGGTTGTTTCTTTTTCGGTAATAATTTTAGGTAATATCTTGGCAAACTCTTCAGAAACTAAATCGGCAATAGTTAAACCGACTATTTCTTCTTTGGTATAGCCAAACATTTTTGCTCCGGCAGTATTACATTCAAGTACGCGGCCTTCTACTGTCTCTAAAAAAACAGCGTCAGTAGCCATTTCTACCTGAATTCTATATTTTTCTTCTGATTCTGCTAATTCGGCAATGAGTTGTTCTTCGGTCTTTTTCGTATCTTTCATTTTTTTTACATCTCCTAAAATAAAGAAATTGTACAAAGCTTTGTCTATTAAACAGTGGCAGTAAATTTTATTACATGTATATTACACAACAAAAATTTTAAAAATCCTTTTTTTTAAAAGAAAAAGTTATTGGTTTTTAGATGGAGGGAGAGCATGTACTCCTCCCATCATCATTCCCAATTCTCCAACACTGACTTCGTTTCGTTTTACCACTCCCATTATCTTGCCCTCGTAAATAACCGCAATCCGGTCAGAGAGTGATAAAATTTCGTCCAGGTCATCAGAAATAAGAAGAGTTGCTGTTTTTAATTTTGTCCTCTGTTCAATCAATTGACGATGAACATATTCCGTCGCACTGACGTCTAAACCGCGCGTAGGTTGTGAGGCAATCAGAACACCGGGTTTTCGGGAGAGTTCTCTTGCCAGGATTAATTTTTGGATATTTCCGCCGGATAAGCTTTTTAAGGAAGTATAGCGGGAAGGAGTCCTGATATCAAAGTCACTTATTAGACGCTCGCTTTCCCGGGCAATGTTTTTGAAATTCATAAATATTCCATCAGTATAAGGTTGGTGTATATGGTCTTTAAGAATCAGGTTTTCCTCTACGGTAAATTTCTGTATCGTGCCATCTCGCATTCGTTCTTCGGGAATATAAGAGAGGCCATATTCAAGAAGCCGGGAAGGAGACCAATTAGTAACCTCAGTCCCTTTTATAAACACTTTGCCCTTTGTAGGTTTCCGCAGACCGGCAATGACTTCTGCAAGTTCACTTTGACCATTTCCCGAGACCCCGGCAATTCCCAGAATTTCGCCGGAGTGTATTTCAAGATCAATCCCCCTTAGAGCAGGAAGACCCTCATCTCCCTGAACCCAAATTCCTTCTAAGGCAAGGGAAACTTTACCGAGCTTTGCCGAAGGATGTTCAACCTGAAAAAGAACTTCTCTTCCCACCATAAGACGTGCCAGTTTCTCTTTGGTTACTTCAGCAATAGGAAGAGTCTTTACCACATTACCGTCACGAAGTATGGTCACACGATCACTCAGTGATAGAACTTCATGAAGTTTATGGCTGATAAAAATAATAGAATATCCTCTGTTTATCATACTCCGCAAGACATGAAAAAGTTCTTCCACCTCTTGCGGAGTAAGAACAGCAGTTGGTTCATCCAGGATAAGGAGAGAAGCTCCGCGATATAAGATTTTTATTATTTCTACTCGCTGCTGCTCTCCTACAGAGAGTTGCCATACTTTTGCCTTTGGGTCAACATACAGACCATGAACTTTGGCGAGCTCTTTTATGCGTTCTGAGACAACATCAAGGTCAAGAAGATATTTCCGCGAGGAATGAAGCCCTAAAGCTACATTTTCAGCTACGGTAAGGGTGGGTACAAGCATAAAATGCTGGTGCACCATCCCAATCCCCAGTCGAATTGCATCCAGTGGAGAACGAATGTTAACTAATTTTTCGTTAACATAAATTTCACCTTTATCCTGGTGATATATGCCATAAAGGATTTTCATCAGGGTACTTTTCCCGGCTCCGTTTTCGCCAAGAAGGGTATGAACTTCTCCTGCACGAACATCAAAATCAATTCGGTCATTCGCCAGCACACCCGGGAACTGCTTAACTATTCCCCGCATCTCTACTTTTTCGACTTTGGTTAAATTTGTTATTTGAGATATATCTTTTTTCATATTAAAATGTAAACCAGAGCTCCGTTCCGTATGAATATGCTCTTAATCTTTTTTTACTTCTCTAATTTGACCTCAATATTTCCTTTGACTATATCTTCAATTGTTTTACCTACAAGTGCTTCATCATTTACGATAATTTTAAGACCACCGTTAGCCAAGTTAAGAGTAAAGATTTTACCTCCTCTCTCTCCTTTCTTAATCATTTCAATCATCGGTCTGAGCGCAATTGCCCAAACAACATCTACACTGGCGACCACATTCTGAGGGGCAAGTGCAGATTGGTCAACATCATATCCGAACCAGAGAGCTCCTCTCTGTTTCGCTACTCCGATTGCTCCGACTGTCATCTGTGATGTTCCGGTAAGAACATCTGCTCCAGCATCAATATGAGTTTGTGCTGCTTCAGATGCAAGGGCAACATCACTATATGAGCCAATCCAGGTTACATTTACTTTAGCATCCGGCTTTACCGATTTTATACCTGCCTTAAAACCTTCGGTATAACGTTTGGCATCACCGGTTTCAATGGGGCCGATTACTCCATAAATATTACTCTTGGAAAGTTTTGCTGCCAGGACACCGTTAACATAGCCGCCTTGTTCAGATAAAGGTTCGTAAGCAAATATATTAGTAATTCCAAGATCAGTAAAGACATTTGCGGTAGACCCCCAGGCAAAGCTCGTATCAGGAAAATCAGGAGCAATATCCGTTAAAGAGGCACCATACTGCGAACCATGGGCAATTACCAGATTATATCCCTCGCTGGCGTAGTCTCGAATAGCAGCAGCAGCGTCCGATACTATAAACATGCTCTCCGAATAAACAAACTCAAAATTTTCCTTGCCCATCTCTTTTTGAATGGTAAGCAGAGCTTCATACATACTCTGGCTCCAGGCAAAATCATTAATAGCGCTTGGCATAATAAATGCTACCCGGAAGGGTTCTGCGCTTGCTCCGAACCCAAGCGACAATACAAATATACTTATTAGAGTAAGAATTACTATAATTTTCTTCATCTTCATCATTTTATCCTCCTAATTTTTTATACTATGATACAAATACAGAAAAACTCTTATTATTCTAAAAGCTTTTATTTTATTAATCACCTCCTCTTCAATTATTCCCCCCGCTCGAAGGGTTTGTTTAATGCCGCAGGTGGATATATACGGCGTTTAGCCATTGCCGCAAGTACCACAATAGTAACAATATAGGGCAACATCAAGGTAAAATCAGAGGGAATATTAATACCATGTACTTGAACCCATATCTGAATAGCATTTACGGTGCTGAATAGAAGCGCACCGGTGAGAACAGTTGTCGGACGCCAGGCTCCAAAATATACCAGGGCAACGGCAATAAAGCCCATCCCATTAGTTAAATTTTGCTGAAATACATTAAGCAGTGCAATAGAGAGAGATGCACCGGCAATTCCCGAGAGCATCCCACCTAATACTACCGTAAAATAACGGATACGCACAATACTAACCCCCAGTGAATCGGCTGCCTCCGGGTGCTGCCCCACAGCTCGAATACTAAGACCTAAAGGGGTCTTGTTCAATATAAACCAGGCAAGAGGAATCAGGGCAAATGCACCATACACCAGGATATTTTGACGGAAAAAGATTTCGCCCACAATCGGAATGTTAGAAAGCCAGGGGATAGACAAAGGGGAAAAACCGCTCACCGTTTGAACTGTTCCTACCATAGTGCTGAATAAAAGACTGCTTAATCCCAGACCGAATATATAAACCCCGATCCCGCTGATCCCCTGTTCGGCCTTTAAGGTAACATTAATAAAGGCAATCAAGAGGCCAAATATCGCTCCGACCACTATTGCCACCAATAAACCAAGCCAAAGATTACCGGTCTTAAGAACCGTATAGAAGGCGCTAAAGGCTCCCATAAGCATAACACCATCTACCCCAAGATTAAGGACACCGCTTAACTGCCCTATTGTTTCTCCGATGGAAGCATAGAGATATGGTGTTGCAAGACGAATTGCAGATTTTGCTATCCCGATAATAATTGCTTCCATTATTGGCTCTCCCTTTTATTTTTATTTTTGGAATTGTATTTCGTGTCTGTAGTTCGCTCCATCCGCTGAGTCTGACTACGGCGCAGATACTCGCTTCCTACTACGAAGAGCACAATCAGACCGTTCAAAGCACCAATCAAAGCAGAAGGTATTTGCACTACTCTCTGCATCTTATTTGCTCCGGTAAGAAGTGCTCCCAATAACAGGGAAGCCGGTATTGTTCCGATAGGATGAAGCTGTCCAAACAAGGCAGCCACAATCCCGTTAAAGCCCGCACTACCGGTAAAACCCGATACAGAACCATCGGTAAACAGCCGGTGATGAACTCCTAACACTTCAATTGCTCCGCCTAACCCTACTAACGCACCGCTCAAGACAAAAGCAAGAACCATATATTTTTGTACATTAATTCCGGAAGCTCGCGAGGCTTGTATATTTTGACCTATCATGCGGATACGAAACCCTATTGTCGTCCGCCAGAGAAAAATATATACCAGAATAGCAAAAACAACTGCCACTATTGTTCCAAAATGCAGGCGGGTAGGAATAAGACGGGGAAGATCAACTACATGAGTTAAACGGGTAGTTTGGGGGATGAAGGAGCCAAGTTCTATCTGGAGCGGGTCCATTATTGGTCCGCGAAGAAGATAATTCATCCCATAGGCTGCAATATAATTCAGCATGATGGTGCTCAGAATTTCGTTTACTTTAAAATAAGCTTTAAGAAATCCGGCAATTCCTGCCCATATTGCTCCGCAGAGGAGTCCAACAAATAAAGCAAGTATAATTAGTATCCAGCCTGGTAAATCTGGAAAGTTAAGACAAATTATGGTTGCAGAAAGAGCCCCGGCTACAAGCTGGCCCTCCCCACCGATGTTTAATACGCCGGCACGAAAGGCAATGCAGATTCCCAGCCCTACAAAAAGCAAGGGGGTTGCCTTGACTACTGTGTCCGCTATAGCATTCGTACTCCCAAACGCTCCCTTGAGCAGGGCCTGGTAAGCAATCAGGGGGTTTACTCCGAGAAAGGCGATCATAATTGTCCCAATTAATAGTGCAAGAAGAAAGGCCGCTATGGGAATAAGGCTCATTGATATTTCCCGGACATTCCTGTATTTCATTTTACCACCTTTATATTTTTACTTATGAATTGTTTTTGTCAAGGGGACCCCCCCCCCGTGACATTGTGCTATTTCTCGGATTTTCTTCTGTCTTCGTCGGTTCTTCTGTCCTGGCCGCTTCTTCGTTCAGATCCTTTGTAATTCGGGTTATTAAATTTTCTGCGGTCTTTTCCTGATCTTCGTTCTTTTCTGGAACGGCGCTCTTCTTTATTTTCCATAGGATTTTTTCCTCCTTTAATTTACCTGTTTAATATTCTTTAAATACTATAGTTAAAGTTCTACAAAGGTGACGCAAAATCCTTCTTTTTTTAGAAAAAAGTTTTCAGTTGTTGGTTTTTGGATGAAGGTGTAAGAGATTTGGGAAGTGGGACGGATGAATTGGATTAAGCGGTAGTGCTTGTCTCAATGTTAACCCAACTTCTACTCCTGGCACTGCTGATGATTGCTTCGATCACCTGCATATTCGCCACAGCATCTTCGAGCGGTACCGGGACATCTCTATCTTCCAGCACTGCCCGGGAAAACAAGTCTCCCTGAATCGTATATTGGTCGCATACTTCCAGGACAATCTCTTCAATCCTATTACCATCTCCATACCATACTTTGCACGGCCGGTCAGAGGGGGCATTGAAAGGTATTTCGATTTCAATCCACCCTTTGGTGCCAAAGATATTAACTCGCTGGTAAGGTACCAGCTGGGTCGCACAGGTAAATGTGGAAATACCACTGCTAAACTCCAGTATGCCAGAAGTCAGACGATCAACTTTCATATTTGGGTCTTCTTCCATAATACCGCAGACCCGCCAGGGTACAGCCACAAAGATAAACCGCGAAAGAGAAATACAGTAACAACCGATATCCATCAGTCCCCCTCCGCCGGTATCAGCTTTGTTGCGAATATTATCGGGGTCAGTATTGTAGTAGGAGAAAAATGATTGAATCGTCCGCACTTCGCCTATCTTTCCTTCGTTAACCTTTTGCTTTGCCCACTGCCACTGCGGATGGTGCCGATACATAAATGCTTCCATAACCTTTAGCCAGGAAAATTTCCTGGCAGTGTCCAGCAATATCCGAGCTTCGGCCGCACTTAAGCCAATGGGTTTCTCGCACAAAACATGTTTACCGGCATTCAGTGCTTTGATGGCCCAGGGTACATGCAGATGATTGGGAAGTGGAAGGTAAACAGCATCGATGTCGGGGTCGGCCAGTAGTTCTTCGTAGGAACCATAAGCTTTCTCTATGCTTAATTGACGGGCTGCTGCCTGTGCCTTTTCCAATTGGCGTGAAGCAATGGCGGTAACCGTGCAATACTCGCCCAATTGCATAGCGGGAATTACCTTTTCAGTACCAATTCTGGCGGTGCTCAGGACACCCCATCTAATCTTTTTCATTTGATTACTCCCTATTTTATTAATGAATTTTTTAAATATTTTGTTAATATTATAATACCAATAAATTATATTTGTAAAGTTAATGTATTCCTCGCATTTTATACCCAATTAATTGATAACTGACAAAATTTCAGAAAATATTGATAAGAAAGAAGGATTTTTATAAAATGTGTAGTATATGTCTTATTATATGGAATTCTACTTAAAAATTAAAATAAGGAGAATGGATAATTACCAATCTAACCCAAAATCTTAAAAACGAAGAATTTAATAATATAAAAGAAAGACTAATAATTGATCTTACTAATAGCTGTATAATTTTGATATTTTTTTATTTTTAATTTAATTTTGAAATACCTCTTACAAATCCCTATTTATTTGTTTTTCCTTTTCTATTTACAATGAAGGACTTTTGAAGAAAGTCAGAATCAGAGGAGTCTCAACATTTGACATCTTGATGCATCCAATTATTCCAAGTGTTTTAAATAAAGGAGATATAAAAAATTTACAAAATTATGTCTAAATTTAGTGGATATGGGGAATATACATTATAAGGGATATTTTTTAATTTAACAACTATTTTATAAAGTATTTTATAAAGTTGAAAAAGGCAAACTATCCGAAAGGGTAGGACGCAAAGTTATGGGTCTTAGGCATTTTAATGCTATGACCGCCAGACTACCAACTTTTTTTATTTTAGAGAAAACATATTTATCTAAAAGAAACTCGTAACAATTAATTAATAATATGTAAAAATAAATTACCCAACCAGAGTTTTATAAAAAAAGTAGGTGGTGGAACTATCAATTTCAATCAAAATCCTAAATCCGAAGAGCTTGAAAATATAAAAGCAAAACTAATAACTGTTTTTACTTATAGGTGTATTGTTTTAACATTTTTTTTTATTACAACTTTAATTTTAAAATATTTTTTCCATATTCACATTTATAATGAAATTTATATTCTAATTTTAAGCTGGTTTATCTTAAGCTATTTATCTCAATACATTTTAAAAAAAAGAAAAATTCGCCTTAAAACATTAAAAAAAGTAGATTTTATCCATTATATTATAGCTTTGTTATTTATGACTGGGGTCTTTTACTACACAGGGGGTGTTCTATGGATTGGAGCCATTTTTTATGTTTTTACCATCCTTTATGTAAGTCTTTTATCTGCCCCCAAAGAAGGTTTAATTATCACCTTTATGGCTATTACTCTTTTTAGCTTGATAGTTTTTCTGGAATATTTAGGTTATATCCCACATAAAGAAATTATTAAATTTACCCCCTATCTTTATAAAGATATCCAATATATTATAGGTACGATTTTAGTGATAAGCTTAGTATTTATATTTATTTTTCTTACTGGTAAAGATTTTGCTCAGATGTTAAAACAGAAAAATGATGAATTAGCACAAACCAAAAAAAAATTAGAAGAATTGAGTAATAAGTTAGAAGATAAAGTTAAATTACAAACTGATGAGTTAAAAAAATCTAAAGACCGGTTATCCATACTTTACCAGATTTCCCGCTCTATCAGTTCAACATTAGAATTAAATAACATTTTGAAGGTTATATTAGATTTTTCGGTGAAGATAAGTGGTGCAAATAGAGGTTCAGTTATGCTTTTAGATGAAAAAAAGAATATTTTTTTCATTAAAGCGGCTTATAATCTGAGTGAAAAGATCATTCGCGAGGTTACCTTTGCTAAAGACGAAAATACCATCGGTTGGGTAGTTAAGAATAAGAAATCCTTATATATCAAGGATTTAAAAAAAGACAAACGTTTTTCAATAAAAGCAGAGATAGATTATAAGTTAAAACAGCTTCTAATGGTTCCGATAATCATAGAAGGGGAAGTAAAAGGAGTAATAAATTTAGATAATAACACTTCGTTTACAACTGATACAATAAACTTGCTTAAATCTTTTTCTGAACAGGCGGCGGTCGCTATTAATAATGCACGCTTATATCAAAAAATTCAGGACAGTTATTTCGAAATAGTAAAAGCATTGGCGCAGGCTATAGAAGCGAAAGACCCTTATACTCATGGTCATTCGGAAAGAGTTATGAAATATACAGTATTGATTGCTCAGAAACTGGAACTGCAAGAAGGAGAAAAAGAATCATTAAGATATGCCGCAATCCTGCACGATATCGGAAAAATTGGAGTGAGAGGAACTGTTTTAAATAATCCTAATGGTTTAACCGGCGAGGAATACGATGAAATAAAGAAACATCCCCTTATTGGCGAAGGCATTATAAAACCCATAGAATTATTACAACCAATCAGGCCATTAATCAGACACCATCACGAATGGCACAACGGTAAAGGTTATCCTGATGGATTATCCGGGGAAAATATTCCTTTAGGTGCCCGCATCCTGGCCGTAGCCGATGCCTATGATGCCATGAAATCCGACCGACCCTATCGTAAAGCCCTAACCGAAGAAGCAGCTATCCAGGAATTTAAACGAGGAAGCGGAAGTCAGTTTGAACCTAAATTAGTGGAGATATTTTTAAAAATACTGAAACAAAACTTGTCAGAGGACAGTCCTTTAACAAACTAATGAGAGCTAAAGGAGGGCGGTACTGAAATACCTTTCTGCCCGGTCAGGCAGTATAGTCACCACCCGGTTTCGCCCATTATCTACATGTAAAGCAGCAAAGACATTAGCCCCCGATGAGGTACCCACCAGCAGTCCTTCTTCTTTAGAAAGTTGGCGAGTAGTTTCAATAGCTTCTTCATCAGTAACCGTAAATACCATATCTACCTGTTTTACATCCAGGACAGCAGGGATAAATCCGTCACCGATCCCCTGAATCTGGTGAAGGCCTGGTTCATGCCCTAATAAGGCAGAACTGTTTTTTGGCTCCACTGCTACAATTTTTACTTTAGGATTTTTTTCTTTTAAAAATTTTCCAATCCCCTGAAGGGTTCCCCCGCTTCCTACTCCAGCTACAAAGACATCTACTTTTCCATTCATTTCTTTCCAGATTTCAGGTGCGGTTTGCTGATAATGAATTTCAGGATTATGGGGATTTACAAATTGATCAGCAACAAAATATTTCTCCGGTTCTGCTTCGGTAATCTCGCGCATCTTTTTTATGCTTCCGGGCAGGCTCCCTTTAGCTGAGGTAAAGATAATCTCTCCCCCAAAGGCTTGAATTATTTTCTTCCGTTCTTCGCTCATATTTTCCGGCATCACACAAATAACCTTATAGCCTTTCTGTGCTCCCACTAAAGTTAAGCCAATTCCGGTATTCCCGGAAGTTGCCTCAATAATGGTCATCCCCGGCTTAAGCTTTCCTTCTTTTTCCGCCATTTTGATAATGTGTTTGGCTACTCTATCTTTAATACTCCCCCCGGGATTAAGATGTTCAGCTTTTACAAATACATTTCCCGAAGACATCTTCTTTAATTGAATTAAAGGGACATTTCCTATTGCGTCCAGAACGGAATTTACCAGCATAAAAATAGGCCTCCATGAGTTAGTGCGAAAAACCTGCCAGGGGACGGTCCTCTGGCAGGAAATAATAATTTCTTGATTAAGAATTATAACAAGATTAGTCAGGATTTGCAAGAAAAATAATGAAGTTTTTCTTTTACAATATTTTTCCTCATAATTCACTCCTTAAATACTTTAAAAAATTACAACTCCTTCTTTTCATTTAAAAAAACAATGATTGATTTAGGGGAAAATG
>JAHIPR010000029.1 GCA_018903015.1 bacterium | reverse complement strand
ATGCCATCGGAAAAACGCTGGATTGCTGAAGTAGTCTGAACCATTAAAGTACAAAAATCTATGGCATCCTGCAGAGTCATGGTCCCCCACTGGATAGCATATTGTAAGCCTCCCAGCTGCTTTTTTATTTCTTCTTGCCCCAGACTTTGCATTGCTTCATTAACAAACTTTAGATTGTTGATTCTTCCATCAAATCCTAAAACAATCCGGGAAACCACATCGTTTTGACCGATCCAGCTTGCTCCGTATTCTTTGTTTTTTTCTTTGCTATCTCGTTTTTTCTGAACCTCACCGGGAATAATACAGGTATAGACTTCGTGAGAACCATCTTTATTAAAACCAGCTACCAGAAGAGTTATCCTATCGATTCCCCCGATTCCATTTTTCAAATTCCCCTGCAGGTCTTTAAATTGGAACTTAATCATATAATTTTCTTGCTTAACTTCTACCACTTCGAAACCTTGCCGCTTAAGGTCATTATTAATCTTTTCTACTGTATCATCTAATCTCTTTTGCCATTCATATTTTATATCAAAAAGACTGTACAATCTGTCTGCCGCATCTCTCACGTTCAATCCTTCTATATCGCTCTCTCTTTTAAACTGCTCGATAAATTTACTGACACTTTTTATTACGCCATCTTCTGGCAAAAAAGCCAGTCCGGTTACAATTACCCCCATCCTTTTGTTTAACTGAAAAAGTTTGGAAGCATTATCGCTTCCGATGCGAGCCATCCCTTTTCGGTTGCGATATGACTGCCGGCTGTCAGCAGCCAAAACAATTCCTTCCGGGGTGGTAGTGTTTACTCCTAATGACATATTATTATCTCCATTCTAAAAATATTTTTATTTTTCCTTTTTTTCTTCCTCGATAATTTTAATTAGCTTTAATAATATTTCTATCCGCGGCTGAGCATCCATATGTATAAATATCTCTAATGCCTCTTGATAATATTTTAGTACTTCTTCAGGCTTGCCTAAAGTAATATAAATCAGACCGATGTTTCCCAGATTAGTTGCTATACCTTCTTTATATCCTATTTTTTTATTTATCTTTAGTGCTTTTTGATAATAATTTAGGGCTTGATCAGTTTCCTTTAAATTACTGTGGGCCAGACCAATATTATTAAAGACATTAGCTATTCCTTCCTGGTATTTATTCTTTTCATTAATCTCTAATGCTTCCTGAAAAAGTTTTAATGCTTCTTCGTGTTTTCCTGAATCAGTATATATTATTCCAATATTGGTCAGACTATTAGCTATGGCTTGTTCATCTTTGAATTTCTGGCTAACCTCTAAGGCCTCTTCTTGACACTTCAATGCTTCATCATATTTACCTAATTCATTGTACAGGGTACCTATGTTGTTAAGATTTTGGGCAACACCTTGTTCATATCCGAGCTTTCTGTTAATCTCTAAGGCTTGCTGATAATATTCTAATGCTTCATCTGGTTTGCCTAAGTTATGGTAGATATTTCCTATGTTGCCGAGGGCAGCTGATTTGGCTGGCAATTTCGCAATTTTATTTTCTACTCTTTTTAAAATATTTAATGATTCTTTAAAATGTTTTTCCGCCTGGTTTAATTTAGATAAAAAATAATAACAGTTGCCAATAAGAATATTAAAACCAATTTTATCTTCCTCGGGGATACTTAAGTCATGCAGGCATTTTTCATATGCTTTAATAGCTTCCTCAAATTTATATTCTTTCTCATATTTTTGTCCTGAGAGAAAAGAATTTTTTAATAAAGGATTTCTTTCCAGAGTATCGGTTACTGTCCCCGGTAAGTTTCTGTCGAATAATTCCTGCCTTTGGTATAAACGATTGTAAAGTTCTTCTCTTTTAGATTTTTCTTCTTTATTCTTTTTATCCTTTATTATTAAATATAGGTCAAATATGACTATTAGGGCGCAGATAATCCATAACCCTATTTTCATTTCCATGGTAATATTTTTTAGCGCAAATATGCAGGCAGCAAATATTAATGGTCCTGCTATTGAAATAAAATTTATTAATGAATTCATTTTTTTATCTCCTTATAGAAATTTTTGTTAGGGTGAATTTTTGTTGTTATATTTTATATTCGATAAAATTTTGGAAAATCCTTTTTTTTGTGAAAAATATTTTTAAAAAAAGAGAAAGACGGGCACGATTCATCGTGCCCCTACATTTGAGGGACGGTTCTCTGTTCTTTCTCTGAATCATATAGATATACTATTAATATTATGGTAAGATTAT
>JAHIPR010000028.1 GCA_018903015.1 bacterium | reverse complement strand
TGGCGAATGATAATTATCGGAATGTCCCATTTTATTGAATTAGATTTTAAAAACAGATTATTTGAGCATCTTCTTTTACTGTCTAATTCTTTTTTTGGCAGAATAAAGACCGGAGATATAATGGCTCATATGACCAATGATCCTCAAGACCAAGTGTTTTATGCAGAATTACTGATAGATATAAGAAAAAAGAGCAAGACAAAGCCTTTGTCGGAGAAGTCTGCTACTAGCTCACCCTTATTACAGTAAGAGGGCAAAAGAACTATTAGAAAAGCTTTAGGGACATTATAAGAACGATAAGTCTAGGTCAAAGCATAAATAATTTAGAATTTACTCAGATTTTTAAAATATATTATGAGCTTAAATAATGTGAAAAATTATATTTTTAAATATATGAGAATGAATAATTTCTCCTGAGAGGTTACTAACTATTTTATAACATTCAAGATTTATTATAATAAAAAATTTAACTTTTTGTGAACTTTTTTCAAAATAATATTTTTGATTGTATGTAAGAATGTGTTATATTAACGGTTAGGTCTTATAAAAAAACTGTACTTTTTACGAAATAATTTTAAAAAATTTCTAAATTTCTTGACACTTATCTTTCAATATAGTATATTTTTAAATAGAAGGTTCTATTAATGAATAATAATACAAAAACAAATATATCTTCCAAGAAGTATCTGGACAATGATTTGGATGAATTTTATTTTCAATGGCATATTACCGATAGATGCAATCTTCGTTGTCCCCACTGCTATCAGGAAGAATATAATTCAAAGTCTGAATTATCATTGTTAGATTTACATAAAATTGCTAACCAGATTACGATTGCGCTCAAAAAATGGAAAATGAAAGGAAGAATTGCACTTACTGGTGGTGAACCGTTCCTTAAGGGTGAATTATTCCCTCTAATGGAGTATTTGGAACAGGATGAAAGTATTTGGAGAATTGGAATACTCACAAATGGCGTTTTAATAGACGAAAATATTATTAATAGATTAAAAGAGTTTAAAAAGTTATATTACGTTCAGATTTCATTGGATGGAGCAACTAAAGAAACGAATGACTTTATCAGAGGTAAGGGATCATTTGAAAAGGCGATAGAATCATTTCGTATTCTTCATAAGAATGGAATTAATACCCGGTTAATGTATACTGTTCATAAAAAGAACTATCACGAAGTCCCTTCTCTGATTGACCTGGCAATTGATGAAAATATAACGACGATTACTATTGAACGATTTGTGCCCGAGGGAAAAGGCGCAAAGCACAAAGAATGGTTTCTTTCAAAGGACGATATATACAGACTTTTTAAGGAGATTTTGAATCGAGCGGAATCGGAATATGAAAAAGGTACTCCTCTTAAAATAATTAAATACCGAACGCTTTGGGCAATGTTAGACCCCGAACGTATAAAGAAATCAGATGTCCCATTAGAAATTGACATAGGCGGTATGTGCTCAATTGGGATAGACAGCATAACGATCATGCCAGACGGCACAGTATTGCCCTGCCGGAGATTACCCATTCCGATTGGAAACTTATTAAGTGATTCCATCTTTAAAATATGGTATACATCAGATACCTTATGGAAAATTCGAAACAAAAACAATTTGAAGGGGAAATGTAATAAATGCGAGTTAATTCCTCGTTGCAGTGGTTGCCGAGCAATTGCTTATGCTATGACAGGTGATTATTTATCTGAGGATCCACAATGCTGGAAGTAAATAAAATATTACAATTGAAAGAAGAATATATACTCCATAAATTGGACATTGGTAATGGTAAGTTTTGGTTGTTCAATATTGAAAATGGAGATGTCTATAAATTAAATCGAATATCATATACCATATTGTCTTTAATTGATGGGAAAAGTACTGTTGGAGAAATAAATAGATGTTTATTTGATAAGTATCCAAATAAAAAGCCAGATTTGATTTTAAAGGACTTTGAAGAATTGATTGAAAGAGTACGAATAGAAAATATCATTAACGAAAGGAGATAACAATGGAAAATACGAGTGTAAAAGAAAAAGAATACCAATACCAAGACCAATATGAAACACCAGTGTTTGAAAAAGAAGAAGTACCTGCCTTTCCCAAAGAAATTATAAAAGAATTTAACAAGAATAAGATATGTCTCCAATGCAGCGGTTGCCATGGGTGTAGATAAGGCTATTTTTGATATAGAAATAGCCATTCAGCGCGGCACAATCTCTCTGAGCCAAAAAATTAAGGATTTCCTACAAAAAGAGATTGAACTCACCCGCATCTGTAGGTTAGCAGTTCTTTTAAAAGAAAGTGGTGTTAATCTAAACTCCATTATTTGCCATAAAATAGCTGAGAGGTGTGTTGAAATGCAAAGGGATGACGGAGGATGGTCTGATGTTCCAGAAACCATGTGGTGTGCCAGCTTTATGAATTTATCAAATGAATATACGATCTCGGTAGAAAGAGCCATCAAATGGATTTATTTACAGAGTCATGAAACACAAGGTTGGGGTAAATCCAAAAGAGACTCTGCGCGTATACCTATTACCGGTCTGATTCTCTATCTCCTTCCTCAACTCTCTTCAGATGTGTATCTTAAGTGGCTGGAAAGGGAATGGAAAAAAGAATGGCAATGTGAGCCTTGCCTGAATTATAAAGCTGCTTTTACTTTAATGGCATTCGGCAAAAACAACTATCATCCGGAAGACAATGAAATTATATCAAAAACTGTTCACTGGTTAGTCGATCAACAGAATAATGATGGAGGTTGGGGACCGTGGAAAGATCACCCCATTGGAAGCGATCCATGGTGTACAGGGATTTGTTTGATATCACTTCTTCATTATCCGGATGAATTACCTCAGAAAGTATTGCGGAATGGTTTGGAATGGATTAAGGAAAAACAACTTCCAAACGGACTTTGGGCTTATCATTATATTGAGGATGGAAGTAGTTGGGCTCTATATGCCCTGACCAGGGGATATAGTTACCTGAACAGGTGAAAAAATGATTGAAGAACTGGAAAAGATAATTATTCAAAATATAAGAAAAATTCCTCAAGTTCCATTGTCGCTTTTACTTTCAGGGGGTATTGATTCTTCTTTTGTTTTAGCGCTTCTCCGCAAAGTATATCCTCAACTACCAATTTCAACTTTTACTCTCGCTAAATCAAAAGATTACCCAGATATTGTTTTTGCCCGTGAAATTGCGAATTTATTCGAGACAAAACACAATGAGATAATTCTTTCTGATGAAATTTACCGAGATTTTCTCAGCGAATATGACAAAGTCAGGAAATACAGTTTTAATGGCGATATAAATGTCTATATCCTCTGCTCTTTCGCCAAAAAATTCAGCACCACAATCGTTACCGGCGATGGAGGAGATGAATGCTTTGGTGGTTATTGGCTTCATGAACATCCTTTAGGACATAAGGAAACTGGAAGAATCAAATCCTTTGAAGATATCCATCCCGCCCCGCGGAAACACCTGGAGGAAATGGTCCGAATGGGTTTTAGGGACTTTTTATTCAAAGAAAAATCACAAGCAGAAGATTATAATGCGGTATGGGAATATTTTGTAAAGTGTTTGGCACCAAGACATCTTGCACCTTTATGGCATATTGCAAAGGTTTTAAAAATTGATGTTTATACTCCACTTTTTTCTGAGTCTTTTCTGAATTTTATGAGGGCACTACCGTATTCCGAGAGGATTGGCAGAAAAATAGAAAAACAGTTGGCATCAATGTATTTGCCTGAATCGATCTTAGAAAGAGAAAGTATCGGATTTGACAT
>JAHIPR010000240.1 GCA_018903015.1 bacterium | reverse complement strand
TTTTACTTCTGCTGCTATTTTAGTAGGATATTTTTCGGTATCGAAATAACTTATCCTATCGATACCACATTTTCCCTGAATTAAGGATTGCCAAAATTTATTTTTTCCAATTCCTACGGGAGTAACCGGACCTAAACCGGTAATTACCACTCTATTTTTCATTATTCTATTCTCCACCGACACTAAATAATTATTTTTATTGAATTTACATTTTAATTAAGGGTCGGAGATTTATCCGACCCTTAATTAATTAGACATCAATCTTAATTTCTTAACATTATTCTTAATACATATTTTTTAAAAAACAAATATAAAAAATACTTATGCATATTTTATATTTATATTCTTATTTACTTAAGTATTTAACCACATCTCCAACAGTCTTAATTTTTTCTGCATCTTCATCTGGAATTTCCATATCAAATTCTTCCTCGAAAGCCATTATCAGTTCAACTATATCTAAAGAATCTGCACCTAAATCATCAACAAAAGAAGAATCTTCCGTAATTTTACTTTCATCAACTCCTAATTGATCTACGATTATCTTTTTTATTTTATCTATTGACTCCATTCTATACTTTCACCTCCTTTCACATTACCATACCGCCATCGACATTTATAACTTGCCCAGTAATATAATTTGCTGCATCAGAAACTAAAAAATACACCACTTTAGCGATATCTTCCACAGTACCCAATCTTTTTAAAGGGATATGTTGTTGGAGATCTTGTCTAACTTTTTCCGGTAATTTCTTAGTCATATCTGTCTCGATAAATCCAGGCGCAATAGCATTTACATTTATATTTCTTAAGGCAAGTTCTTTTGCCATTGATTTAGTTAATCCTATTATCCCCGCTTTTGATGCGGCATAATTAACCTGCCCGATGTTTCCTATCAATCCGATAACTGAGGATATATTTACAATCTTATCAGTGCTCTTTTGCCTCATCATATATTTTGCCACAGCTTTGGAACAATTAAAAGTACCTTTTAGATTTATTCTTATCACTGCATCCCAATCCTCTTCTTTCATCCTGATTAAAAGAGAATCTCGGGTTATTCCAGCATTATTTACTAATATATCTATTTTCCCAAATTTATTTATAATCTCCTTCATCATTCTATTCACTTCATCAAATACAGTTATATCAGCTTTTATCCCAATCGCTATATTACCACTTTTTTTGATTTCTTCCAAAGTTTTATCGATCTCATTTTTTGGTAAAATATCATTAACAACTATATTTGCTCCATGATTGGCCAATTCCTGGGCAATAGCTTTACCTATTCCACGAGCTGATCCGGTAATTAAAGCAACCTTCCCAGATAGTCCCATTTTATAAGACCTCCTTCATTTTTTCAACTACATTTTGAAGAGAATTTGAATCAAATACATTAAAAACATTAGATTCGGGAATAATTTGCTTAATTAATCCTTTCAACACTTTCCCGGGGCCTACCTCTATAAAATAATTAATACCTTCGGAATACATTTTTGTTATAGAATCAACCCACTTTACAGGATGAGTCATTTGTTTGATTAGAGCTAATCTAACCTCTTCTTTATTGTGCATATAATCAGCACTAACATTGCAAATTACAGGTATTTTAGGATTATCTATTTTTACTTTTTCCAAATATCTTGCTAAATTCTCTTTGGCTGTCTCCATAAATGATGAGTGAAAAGGAGCACTTACTTTTAAAGGTATTACCATCCTCGCTCCTTTCTCTTTGGCCATTATTGATAACTTTTCCAATGCTTTAATTTCACCGGAAACTACAATTTGAGTCGGAGAATTATAATTAGCAATTTCTACTATCCCAATATCCTTAATTTTTTCAAACATTTTACTTATCTCATCTTTTTCTAAGCCGATAATTGCTAACATTGAGCCAGTTCCTGCTGGAGTTGCACTCTGCATGTATTCTCCTCTTTTCCTTACTAACTTCACTGCATCTTCAAATTTAATAGCAGAACTAGCTACCAGTGCTGAATATTCTCCCAAACTATGTCCAGCAACTATAGAAGGCTTAATTTTATTTTTTCTTAACAATTTGCACAAAATTGTACTTATAGTTAAAATTGCAGGTTGAGCGTTAACCGTATTTTTTAATTCTTCTTCTGGTCCTTCGAAACAGACTTTACTAATATCTACTCCTTCTTCTTTTAAAGCATTATTAGCTATATTAAATAAAATATTTGCTTCCGGGTAATTCTCTATTAAATCTTTTCCCATTCCTATTTTTTGAGAACCTTGACCAGGAAATACAAAAGCTATTTTGTTCATTATCTATTGTGTAACTCCTTTTCTAATATATATTATCGAGATTATTTAATCCACTTTAAAACAATGGTTCCGCTAGTTAAACCAGCACCAAATGCGGTCAGTGCTACGATATTACCATTTTTAATCTTACCTTCTTTTACTGCTTCATCAAGAGCAATCATAACAGAAGCAGCTGAGGTATTTCCATATTTATTTAAATTTACAAAAACTTTATCTTTTTTTATTTTCAAAACTCTTATCAGGGCAGAAATAATTCGGATGTTAGCTTGATGCGGAATAAAACAATCTACATCTTCTACCGAAAGATTACATTTATCCAAAGTTTTTACAGTTGTCCTTTTCATGTTTTTAACCGCAAGCTTAAATACTTCATTTCCTTTCATCTTAACATAATGCATTTTCTTTTCTACAGTTTCATGGGAAGCAGGGTTTTTGGAAAGCCCGGCTGGTATCATAATCAAATCATCGTGCGACCCATCTCCTGTCAAACAACCAGAAAAGATTCCTTTCTCCTGGTCGGCTTTTAAAACAGCCGCCCCTGCTCCATCGCCAAAAAGAATACAAGTGTTTCTGTCAGTCCAGTCAACGAATTTTGAAAGAGTATCTGCCCCAATTACTAAAACATTATCATAAAAACCGGTAGCAATATACTGCCAAGCAGTAATTAGGGCATAAACTGCACCAGTACAACCTGCTTGCAGATCAAAGGTTGCGGCATTTACAGCCTTAATTCTCTTTTGAACCAGGCAAGCGGTAGCAGGAAAAATCATATCCGGAGAATTGGTAGCAACAATGATTAAATCAATCTCCTCCGGTTTAATATTTGAATCTTTTAGCGCTTTCAAAGCTGCCTTTGCAGCTATATTTGAGGTTGTTTCACTATCTTCAGCTATACGGCGTTCAGCAATACCGGTTCTGGTGACAATCCATTCGTGATTTGTATCCACCATTTTTTCCAAATCTTCATTAGTTAGAACTTTTGTGGGAACATAAGAACCTGTTCCAATTATTTTAACATTTTTTATATTTTTCATTAATTAGTATTTTCCCCTTCTTGTTAGTGAATTATTTTTTTTATTTATATTTCTTTAAAGTGCTCAACTATGTTAGCATCAATAAATTTACCGGTATTAAGTATAGCATTTTTAAAAGTTTTTGCTTTAGACCGTCCATGACATATAAAGCATAATCCGTTTACACCTAATAGGGGAGATCCGCCATATTCTGTATAATCGGTCATTTTTACCAA
>JAHIPR010000027.1 GCA_018903015.1 bacterium | reverse complement strand
GCTGCTCCGATGTAAGGGCTGTCTATATAAGTATCCCCGGTTACAATAATTACATCCAGTCTATCCCAGGATAATTTTTTCATCTCTTCTCTGGTAGTGGGCAAGAACATCTAATATCTCCTTCGCTCAATCATTAAAATTTCCATAACCTTCATATTCTGCATCCACTTCTTACCCCAACCTCAATAAATATCCATTATTCTTTAGCCATTCTTTATGTTCTTTGTATTTGGGGTCTAAGATTCCCACTTTATTCCAAAATGCTTTTGAATGATTTTTCACTTCAAGATGCACGAGCTCATGAACTACAACAGAATCTATGATAGGTAAAGGAACCATAATTAATCTCCAGGAAAAACTTAAATTGCCTTGGTGAGAGCAAGAACCCCATCTCTTTTGTGCATGAGTGATATTTATTTTATTATATTCGAATCCCCTTTTTTGCGCATATAATCTAACCCTCTGGGATATGGTTTCATATGCTCTTCTCTTATACCAAATAATAAAAATATTCTTCGCGTAGGATAAATATTTTTTTGAAAGCAAAAATTCGTTTTTAAAATCCAATAGAATTTCTCGATTATTCACTAACTTTAAATGGTAATAATTCCCCAGATAAAGGAAGCTTTCTCCACTTATAAATTCTTTTTTCTTAAATTTTAAATTTCTTAATTGAACTTCTTTTTGTGTTTTCTCCAACCTTTCCTTATGTTTTAAAACAACTTTATTTATAATTTCTTCGCTGGTATTAAAAGGCGCCCTTACTATTAATGCGGCATCATTATTTATATACATAGCAATACTTTTTCTCTTTGAACGTATTATCTTTTTAATTTTTATGATTCTGTCCCCCTGTAGATATAATAAGTAAGCTCTACTCAAAACGTAGGACAAGTGTCTCGCCTGTCATTAGGATAAAACCTAATAGCAACATTATACCTCTTTATTTTATTTTTTATCTATAATTTTAACATATAACTATGGAATTTTCTCTGGCGTCACCTAGGGAGTTTATTATAGCTTTGAGGGGGGGATGGCAGGAATTAATCAATAATTATTACATGAAGCTTTCATATTCTTCTGATAGATTTGCTATAAGTTCCTTAACAGAAATAAGCTTATCCACGCGATAAGCATTGCTTCCTGCAAAAGCAAATCCATCTTCAAGTTTTCCTTGTTGGGTATTAGTTAGGACAAGGACGATAGACGGAAATCACTTCAGGCAATATTTTTGAAATTCATCTATATTTCCTTATTCCCTTATTCTTCCCATTTTTTAAATAGTATGCTGGCATTTTGCCCGCCAAATCCAAATGAATTGGAAAGAGTATATTGTAAATTCTGATTCCTTCCTTGAAGTGGGACATAATCCAGATCACATTCCGGATCTTGCTCTTGCAGCCCTATGGTAGGAGGAATAAAACTTTCCTGCATGGCTTTAATACAGACAATGGCTTCTGCTGCCCCCGAAGCGCCAAGCATATGCCCGGTCATTGACTTGGTAGAACTTATCGGAATATCATATGCCTTTTCGCCAAATACCGTTTTTATTGCTTCGGTTTCGCATTTATCATTATAAGGAGTGCTGGTTCCATGAGCATTGATGTAAGATATCTGTTCTTCATTGATACCTGAATCATTAATAGCCATTTTCATTGCTCTTGCTCCGCCATTCCCTCCGGGTGCAGGAGCAGTTATGTGGTAAGCATCACAGGTAGTCCCATATCCTACTACCTCAGCATAAATATTTGCTCCTCTTTTTTGAGCATGCTCTAATGTTTCTAAAATCATTATACCGGCTCCTTCTCCCATTACAAACCCGGTTCTTCGTATATCAAAGGGAATGGAAGCTTGTTCCGCTTTGTTGTGAGTACACAAAGCTCCCATCGAGGTAAATCCGGCTAATGCCAGTGGAGTCATTGCTGCCTCAGAACCGCCGGTAATAATTAAATCCGCTTGATCCTGCTGTAAAATACGATAAGCATTCCCAATGGACGATGTACCGGAAGCACAGGCAGTTATTACAGTATCACATATCCCTTTTATTCCAAATTTAATAGCAATATTTGCTGCAGCAATATTGCAAAGAGCCATAGGGATAAAAAAAGGAGATACGCGCCCCGGCCCTTTTTCGATAATTTTTCGATTTTCTTTTTCAATAGTAGTAAAGCCCCCTATACCGGTGCCTAAAACAACTCCCCAATTTTCTCGGGAATCGCCCTCATTGCTTAATCCTGCATCATCCACTGCCTCATTTGCAGCTACTATCCCCATCTGGGTGAACTTATCCATCCTTTTTAATTCCTTAGAATCCAAAACATCAGCAGGATTGAAATTTTTAATTTCTGCAGCTATTTTCACCTTAAATTCGGAGGTATCAAATGATTTAATAAAATCAATTCCGCATTTACCTTTTTTTACATTTTCCCAGAAAGTTTTAACATTATTACCTATGGGAGTAATTGCCCCCATTCCGGTTATAACAACTCTATTTTTCAAATCCTTTACCCTCCTTGTATTGCTAGTCTTCTATTAATATTTGAGCTACATTGTCCAGTTTGATAATACAGCTCCCCAAGTTAATCCACCGCCAAAGGCAACCATTATTACCCGATTCCCCGGGCAAAATATTTTTTTCTTATGGGCTTCATCTAAAGCAAGGGGAATACTGGCAGAAGAAGTATTCCCAAAACGGTCTAAATTAATAATGAATTTTTCTCGTTCAATCTTTAATTCCCGGACTACATGATCAATAATGCGAATATTAGCTTGATGGGGAATAATATAATCAATATCATCTATAGAAAGATTAGACTTTTTTAAAACCTGGGAAATACTTTTTATCATTATTCTGGTAGCAAATTGAAATACTTCTTTTCCATTCATAGATATATTGCTAGGTTTTCCATTATTATTTTGAAGGTGTAAAAAAGGATTTTTTAAGGGAACTGCCGGAAGAGTGAGAGACTCCTGTAAATCTCCTTGAGAACCAGTATAAGTACAAATAATACCCTCTTGGTTAGAACTCTTTAAAATTACTGCCCCGGCTCCATCTCCAAAAAGCACACATGTATTCCGATCAGACCAATCAATAACTTTTGATAAAACTTCTGCTCCTATTACCAGAATTGTTTTACTTTCTTTTGATCTGATAAATTGATCGGCTATCTGTAATCCGTAAACAAAACCAGTGCAACCTGCTGCTATATCAAAGCTGGGAATATCAACTAATCCTAATTCTGCCTGAACAAGATTAGCAGTTGAAGGCATAAAAAAATCGGGGGTTATTGTAGCTAATATAATCATGTCGATCTCTTCTTTGTCTATACCAGCATTTTTGATTGCTTCTGTTGCTGCTTTTGCGGCTATCTGATAGGTCTTCTCTCCGGTAGAGACTCTTCTTTGCTTTATACCTGTTCGGGAGGTAATCCACTCATCGCTAGTCTCTATCATTTTTGAAAGCTCTTCATTTTTTACAATTCTCTGGGGTACATAAGCACCTGTGCTAATTATTTTTGAATAAACCATATTACCTTCCTTAAATAATTCTTTATCTACAAAAATAAAGTTTCTAATACTTCACAAATAGCCAATCTATTTATTAACTGCTATTATGAGCTATTATTAAAAGCAAGTATACATAATAATCCATTTTTTGTCAATGTTTTTAGAAAGATTTTTGGGGTAAATATATAATAATTTGAATATAATGAAGATGATTGAAAAGAAAAAAGATATTTCCTCAAGCAGGAATTAATCAATAATTATTATATGAAGCTTTTTCATATTCTTCTGATAAATTTTCTATAAGTTCCTTAACTGAAATAATCTTATCCACGCGATAAGCATTGCTTCCTGCAAAAGCAAATCCGCAGTCAAATTTTCCTTGTTGGGCATTAGTTAGGGCAAGGGCGATACAGTAAGGTGCTTTTTTAAAATTACAAGTCTTTAAACATTTCCAGGGACACTTAAAAGGTTTTCTAACCCCGGATGAAACCTCTTCCAGGAATTTGTTCTTTATTGCCCTTCCCGGTAATCCAACCGGACTATCAATGATCATGAAGTCATCTTTTTGACATTTTAAATAAGCTTCTTTAAATTTGATAGAAGCATCGCATTCATGAGTAGCCACAAATCTGGTAGCCATCTGCACTCCCTGAGCTCCTAACTGAATATATTTGTAAATATCTGCACCAGTATATATACCACCTGCGGCAATTATTGGAATTTTCTTATCAAATTCGTTTTCGTAAGGTTTTATCACGGAAATCACTTCAGGCAATATTTTCTCTAAAGTAAAATCCGGGTTATTAATCTGTTCTTTCTTAAAACCCAGGTGTCCGCCGGCTAAAGGTCCTTCAACAACGACAGCATCAGGCACGTGTTTATAATTTTTCTCCCAGTATTGAAATATAATTTTTGCAGCCCGAGAAGATGACACAATGGGAACAACTTTAGTTTTAACTTTTTTTAATTTATCTGGCACCAGCACTTCCAGACCTCTTAAGGGTAAACCTGCTCCAATAAATACTAAATCTGCCTTTTCTTCTACTACAATCTTGACCATATCATAAAAATCCGAAAGAGCAGCCATTATATTTACCCCAATAATACCCTTGGTCATCTCCTTGGCTTTTCTTATTACTTTGCGTAAAGCCCTTTTGTTCGCTTCAGTAAAATTTTTCCCAAAGTCAGATTCAAGCATGCCTATCCCGGCAGTTCCGATAACTCCGATACCCCCTGCATTTGCCACAGCAGACGCTAAACCTGATAAAGAGATTCCCACAGCCATTCCCCCTTGAATAATGGGAATTTTCACCTCTAAATTACCTATTTTTAATTTAGGAATTTTTTTAAAATTCATCTGTATAACTCCTTTGCAGATAATGATTTAATAAAATCAATACCGCATTCCTTACCTATAAAGTGCTTCTTAATATCGATAAAATATTGCTAAATTAATTTACTTTTTTCTGCAATTATTTTCTCCGCTTCTAAAAATATTTCTTCAATTATTTCTTTGCAGCTTTGCTCTTTTTTCACCAGACCGGCTGACTGCCCGGCCATTATCGAACCATAATCCATATCTCCTTCTCGGGCAGATCGATAAAGCGAACCTTTTCCTAATTCTTCATATTCTTCTAAAGATGCATTTCTTTTTTCCAGTTGTTGGAAATCCCTTGCCAACCTATTTTTTATTATCCTAACCGGGTGACCGGTTGGCCTTCCGGTCACTATTGTGCTGGTGTCTTTGGCAGCAAGTATCTTTTGCTTATAATTCTTATGAACATTGCATTCATAAGCCACCAGAAATCTCGTACCTATTTGAATCCCTGAAGCTCCTAACATCCAGGCAGCTGCTAAACCGCGACCATCGGCAATTCCTCCGGCAGCCAGAACCGGAATATTTATTGCATCTGTTACCTGGGGGATAAGAGACATGGTAGTTAATTCTCCCACATGTCCTCCGGCTTCACCGCCTTCTGCAATCACTGCATCTGCCCCTGCTCTTTCCATTCGCACGGCTAGAGCAACTGAAGGAACCACCGGAAATACCAAAATATTATTTTCTTTCCACATTTCTACATATTTACCGGGGTTTCCTGCTCCGGTAATTACTACTTTTACTCCTTCATCGACAGCTATGCGGGCAATTTCATCAGCATTGGGATTTAAGAGCATAATATTAAGCCCAAAGGGTTTTTCAGTTAGCCTCCTTGTTTT
>JAHIPR010000239.1 GCA_018903015.1 bacterium | reverse complement strand
TAATCTGCTAATTATCCACTTATCAGCCAAGGTCATCTTTAGTTTATTTTTTTCTATTTTGTCAATATTAAAATCAGCTAAATTCATTATAGAAAATCTTGACACATTCCATATTTTATTAGTGAAATTTCTAAATCCTTTAATTCTCTCTTCTGAGAGGCAGATATAATCTCCCTGTATAGTTAAAGAGGCAAGAGTAACACGCAGAGTATCAGCGCCATATTTATCAATCACCGTTAAAGGATCAATAACGTTTCCACTGGATTTACTCATCTTTTTACCTTCCCCAGCTTTAATTAAGGGATTTATATAAACTTGCTTAAATGGTACTTCACCACGAAACTTTAATCCCATCATTATCATTCGAGCCACCCAAAAGAAAATAATATCAAAACCGGTAACTAATACTGATGTCGGATAGAAACATTTTAAATCTTCTGTTTCTTCCGGCCAACCTAAGGTAGAAAAAGGCCACAAGGCAGAGCTAAACCAGGTATCTAAAACGTCCGGGTCTTGCAGCAGATTATGACTGCCACATTTTTTACAGATTGTAGGATCTTCTAATTCTACGATTATTTCTCCGCAATCTTGACAATACCAGACCGGGATACGATGTCCCCACCACAACTGACGTGAAATACACCAATCTTTAATATTTCTCATCCAGTCATAATAAACTTTGTCCCAACGAGCAGGTGTAAATTCAATTCTACCTTCTTCCACAGCTAGTATTGCAGGTTCAGCAATTTCTTTCATTTTAACGAACCATTGTTTAGAAAGATATGGTTCAATAATAGTCCCACATCTGTAACAATGCCCTATAGAATGCTTATAATTTTCGATCTTATTTAAGAATCCCTTTTTTCTTAATTCATTCAAAACTCTTTCTTGACATTTAAACACCGGTAAATTTTTAAAATTTCCTGCCTGTTCATTCATTGTGCCATCATTGTTTAATATATTAATTACTTGTAGTTTTTGACGTTTTCCTAATTCAAAATCATTTAAATCGTGGGCTGGGGTTATCTTTACTGCTCCAGTACCAAATTCAGGATCAACATAATTATCCGCTACTATCGGTATTTCTCTTTCCATTAACGGTAATATGGCAGTTTTACCGATAAACTTTTGATATCTTTTGTCATCGGGATGAACTGCTACTGCAGTATCACCGAGCATAGTTTCAGGACGGGTGGTAGCGACAGTTATAATCTCTCCTTTAGAATCTTTTATGGGATAATTTATATAATACAGATTTGCATCTTCTTCAATTGATTCAACCTCAATATCAGCCAAAGCAGTCTGACACCTCGGGCACCAATTTATTACATAATTTTCCCGGTATATCAGGCCTTCTTTATATAATTGTATAAATACCTTTCTAACCGCCTTGGAAAGACCTTCATCTAAAGTAAATCTTAATCGTGACCAATCACAGGAAAATCCTAATTTTTTTAATTGATTTACTATATTATTTCCGTACTTTTCTTTCCATTCCCATACTCTTTCTACAAATTGTTCTCTTCCTAAATCGTACCTACTTTTCCCTTCTTTGGCAATTTCTTTTTCCACTACATTTTGAGTGGCAATTCCGGCATGATCAGTCCCTGGTAGCCAAAGAGTATTGTAGCCTTCCATTTTTTTCCATCTAATTAAAATATCTTGTAAAGTATTATTTAAAGCATGCCCGATATGCAATGATCCTGTAATATTGGGTGGGGGTATAACGATAGAAAAGTTATTTTCTTTATTGTGATTATGCTTTGCTTTAAAATAATCTTTTTCTAACCAGAATTTATACCATTTTTCTTCAACTTTTTTAGGATTATATACTGAAGGTATCTCATCATCTATTTTTCTCATTTTCTTTCCCTCCTTAAGCTTAAAAACAAAAAACCCCTTTCGTTTCTCAAAAGGACGAAAGGAGTCTATCCGCGGTACCACCTTAATTCCTGTCTAAAACATTTCTATGATATCTATATTAAACAGGCACTCAATGTTTAAGTTATAACGTAACTATCGGCTAATCCTACTCTTGTTTTTCAGATTAACAGCTTAGGGATGACTTTCGAATAAAATTATATCCAACTTTATTCTACTCTTCCCTTCTTAGTTTTTATCATTTTTATATTACATATATTACTATAAGTAAGGCTGTCTGTCAATTAATTAATAAAATTAAAATAGGGACACATCCTATTTATTGAAAACAATAAATAGGATGTGTCCCTATTTTATTTGTCATTTTAAAAGGGACTTCTGGTAAGGGCGTTTTTTAAAACTTCATCTATATTATTTACCATAATAAATTTTAATCTTTTTTTAATATCATTAGGTAAATCTTCTAAATTCTTAAAATTATCTTTAGGAATTATAATAGTTTTTATACCAGATTGATAAGCGGCAAGTATTTTTTCCTTTAAACCTCCTACTGCTAAAACTTTGCCTCGTAGAGTAATTTCGCCGGTCATAGCTACATCTTTTCGAATCGGGATATCGGTAAGTGAAGAAATTAAAGAAGTAGCCATTGTTATACCGGCAGATGGACCATCCTTAGGGACCGCTCCTTCTGGAATATGAACATGAATATCACAATTTTCGTAAAACTTACTATCTATCTTAAATTTTGTTGCTCGAGAACGAGCGTAGGTTAAGGCAGCTTTCCCTGATTCTTGCATAACATC
>JAHIPR010000238.1 GCA_018903015.1 bacterium | reverse complement strand
TCAAATAATCCTCCATTTAAAAATGGAATTTTACAGTTAAAATAACTAAAGTAGTGGTCATCGTATGAACGGTCATTTCTTAATGCTTCATAAAAGAGCGGCTCCAAAATATCATTGAAAAAATTTTTATAATGGCAATGTTTCTTCTCAAAAAGCTCACGTAAAAAATGTTTCGAACCTGTTCCCCATTTCTGTCCTTCTTTAACTCCGAACCATCCTTTCTTTTGCAAAAAATATAAAAACACGATTTGCCCTAAAAGTTTTTTGGAAAAATCAACAATATTAACTCCTTTTTCTTGGAATTCTTGCCTGATCTCTTCATCTTTTTTTGCTATCTCATCAAGAGTATCTTTAACCCCAAGGAAAAGTTCGCGGTATTTTTCAAAAAATTCCTTAGTGACTTTTTCAATGTTGAATGCTTCTTCCAATTCATATATTGTAGGATTGTAATCATCGTTTTTTAAGATATCTATAAAGCAGCTTTGAGCGGTATGGCTGCTTTCGTTTTTCCCAACTAAAAAAGAATATCTACGGGCGGCGGTAAATTCTTCCTTTACTTTAACATCACCTTTCGGTGTTTTTTCAAACTTATATTCCATCTTTACAAAGGAAAAGCGCCAATCCTCTTCTTCCTGGGGAGATACAAAAGCGATAAGCCCTGCATCTTTTTCTCCTCGCTCTTTCAAATAGCGGGCTATGAAGTTACGTTGTGCGGTACGGGCGCGGTCAATTGTAGTTTCTCTTTTTAAATGGACAATAAGAATGTCAATCTTTTTCCCTTCCGGGTCATTGTAAGTACCAATACGCTCATAAGATTTAATAATATTTTCAAAGGCTTTTGGTATGTAACAGCCACGCAGGTGAAATGCTTTTGACTCATCATATTGGTTAAGCAAATCTTTAATAAAATCAATAAATTTTACCTTATCAAAAGAACTTTCAAAAGTATTTCTTATTATTCTTCGTGCTTGTTGTATATCCATATTTTATTCTCCCATCAAATATTCAGATAAAATTACTTCTCGTGGGCCTGAAGTCTGAGCCGCGCTTTCCGATAGATGTTCTTTTAAAAATTCTGGAGCAACATTTTTCTGCAGTACTGCCAATATTTTTAACGGACTTATGGTCTCTTTTAATTCGTGATTCAATTCTACGAGTAATATTTTAGTCGTTTGTTTGGGCAATGCTCCTTCTCTAATTTTTTGTATCACTATTTTTAAGTAACTTTCCTGTTCTTCGGTAAGTTTTCTGGTATCTTTAGAAATAGCTTTTAGTATTTTTAAAACCTTGGTAGCAGAATCCCTGCCTCCGGTTAATTTTATTTCTGGCGCTTCCTCCTGGGTGGCAAATTCGAAGGCTTCTTTGTTCTTCTCTAATAAATCATAAAAGTTGGAACTTATCTTCTCTCGTTTAGTATCTTCTTTTACTTCTAAGGTCTTTGCGGTAGTGATAAAATCTAATTCTTGAGATTCTTGTTGTGGAGCGCTCATAAAAAATTTCTGAAGTTTGCCTTTACGGAAATAAGTTAAAAGGTTATCGGTTTTTTGTTTATATATTCTGGCAGTTCTTGCCTTTTTGGGTAAGGACTTAATTCTGGCAAATAAATCCGGATGGTCTTCCCGGATATCTTTAATGATTTTTAAATACTTTAATTCGCTTTCCTGTCCTTCATCTTCACCGATGATGGCTTCTTTAGAAGTTAAGCGGTTAAACAATTCGTGGGATTCTATTTCTTCGTTTTCGGTAAGCAGACGGGCATCATTTCCTAATAAAGTGATAAAGGCATGTATTTTTGCTGCCGCTGCTTCTTTTAATTTAATCAGATCATTGGATTGCTTACTGGGGAAAAAATTAAAGGTGTAAATTTTATCAAAATTAGTATCTACCCGGTTGATTCTTCCTACTCTTTGCATCATACGGGTAGGATTCCAGGGGATATCATAATTAATAACTACATTAGATTTATGAAGATTCACTCCCTCTGATAATACTTCGGTTGATATTAATATTCTGAAATCATCCCGGGGAGAAGGGGCCTTGGGGTCAAAGTTTTCAATTACTTTTCTCCGGGTGTATTCACTTGAACCACCGGTAAATTCCATTACTTTATATTTTTGTAAATTTTCATTTAAGTAATCTGC
>JAHIPR010000237.1 GCA_018903015.1 bacterium | reverse complement strand
TTCTTACTGGATAAATAACGAAATATTCAGGATTTTAAAGAACAACGACATAGGTTTTTGCTGTGTAGACCAACCCCAGCTCAAAGGTTTAATCCCGCCCATAGCTGAAGCTACTTCTAACCTGGGTTATGTTAGATTTCATGGTCGAAACAAGGTTAATTGGTGGGAACATGAAAAAGCCTATCAGAGATATGATTATCTTTATACCGAAGAAGAATTAAAAGAATGGATTCCTAAAATAAAAAAGATTGCCGAAAAAACCACCGACCAATATATTTTTATGAATAATCATTATAAGGGTAAGGCAGTTAAAAATGCCTTGATGTTAATCAAGCTTCTTAAAGAAGAAATAAAAACCGGAGAAATTAAAGAAACAGAGAAAGAGAAAGAAAAATAGGGTTGAAGAAAAATTGCTTATATTTTTTTTGCTCCTTAATACAAACATACGTTTTAAATACAGGTTGCGAGTTGCAAGTTTACAGGATAGGAGTCATGAGTCAGAAAAAGATAGTATCGGGTATATAGTGAAGAAAAGGAAGAGAAAGAAAAGAAAAATTCAAGATAGTATCGAGTATGTATATAGCAAAAAAATAAGAGAGAAAAAAGCAGGGGCGTATTGCATACGCCTTGTGAAGTTAGAGCGTACAGCGTTTAGAAAAAAATAATCTATAATGTGTAGGGGCAGACACAAGGTCTGCCCCTACTAATATAATAGTCAAAGCTGAAAACGGATTGCTTTTATCTAAAAACTATAAACTATAAACTATAAACCCGTTTTATACTAACGACTAATTCAATTGGTCAATCGGTGAATTGGTAAATTGGTTAATTACCAGAAAGGTATTGCAAAATGGAAATAGTACACCTACATGTACACTCTCAATACAGTATGCAAGACGGACTCTGCAGCCTTGATGATTTAGTAAAACAAGCTGCTAAATTTAATATGAAAGCAATAGCTTTAACTGACCATGATGGGCTCTACGGAGCTGTTCAATTTTATAAAAAAGCAAAAAGTGCGGGGATAAAACCCATCATCGGCTGTGAAATACGGATAAAAGATAATCAAAAATCCAAAGAGACCTATCATCTTATTCTTTTGGTCAAAAACAAGGAGGGATACAGCAATCTCTGTCAGATTATTACCAAAGCTCACTTATCTAATCCTTGCTCTATCCCGGCCATAGAAAAAGATATTTTAGCCAAATACAGTAAGGGGATTATTGGATTAAGCGGATGCGATAAAGGGGAAATACCCCTTCTTCTTTCACAAAAGAAGGCTGAGCAAGCCGAAGAGGCCGCTTACTGGTATCAACAGGTATTCGGCAAAGAAAATTTTTATTTGGAATTATCCTTTCATGGCCTTAGCCAAGAAAAAGAAGTTAATTCTAAATTAATAGAAATAGGCAAAAAACTAAATATCCCCCTGGTAGCCACCAATAATATCCATTACCTACAAAAGGATCAGGCGTCTTCTCAACATCTATTAAATAAAATTGCCAATTTGGGAACAAAAGAAAGATTCTATCACCCAAAACTGGAGACCGATGAATATTATTTTAAATCTCCCTCAGAGATGGAAAAAATATTTTCCCGGGTGCCTCAAGCCCTTAAAAACTCAAGTGAAATTGCTGAAAAGTGTCACTTAGAACTTAATTTAGGAGAAATTCATCTCCCCGCTTATCCCCTGCCCTCTTCCTATTCTGCCCGGGATTATTTAAAAAAACTTTGCCTAAAAGGACTTAAAAAATATTATCCCGTCCCCTCCTCAGAAGTTATAAAACGCCTGCAATATGAATTGAAGATAATCAACCAGATGGATTTTGCCGGATATTTTTTAATCGTTCGTGATATAGTCCGCTTTGCCAAAAAAAATAACATCCCGGTCGGCCCGGGGAAGGGTTCTTCGGCCAGCAGCTTAGTCTCTTATCTGCTTAATATAACCGAGGTAGACCCTTTAAAATATCAACTCTTTTTTGAAAGATTTCTAAACCCCGAGAGAATAGACCTTCCGGATATCGATATAGACTTCGGTCAGTTAGGGAGAGAAAAGGTAATCTCTTATATCTTTAAAAGATTTGGAGTTAATCAAGTAACTCATGTAAGCACCGTCTCTACTTATGCCGCCCGCTCAGCCATTCGAGATGCAGGGAGAGTACTGGGATTCCTCCCTCAGGAGATAAATAAAATCGCTCAACTTATGCCTATATTCTCCTTGCCCGGAGTCATTAAGGCCTCCTTAAAAACATTGCCTGGGCTGCAAAAGCTCCCTTGTGACCAGGAGCCCCTTAAATCCCTATTCTCTTTTGCTCAAACTATAGAAGGGATACCCCGGCATCTCTCTGTACATGCCTCTTCAATGATCATCTCAGATAGGCCGCTTTCCGAAATAGTCCCTCTGGAGGTAACTAATCAGGGAGAAATAGTCAGCCAGTATGAAAAAGAATCCATCAAGGATTTAGGCTTATTGAAAATGGATATTCTGGGCTCCCGCAGTCTTACTATAATTAAAAAAACTCTGGAAATACTAAAAGAAAAAAATATAAATATTAACCTTAACAAGATTCCCCTTGACGATAAAACTACCTTCTCTGCCCTGCAAAAGGGCAAAACTCTGGGAGTCTTCCAGTTGGAAAGCTCAGGGATGTCCTCTCTTCTAAGGAGGCTTTCCCCCTCGCATCTAAATGACGTAATTGCTGCTCTGTCTTTATACCGACCGGGTCCTTTAGATAGCGGGATGACCGAACATTATCTTAAAAGAAAGCGGGGCGAAGAAGAGATAGACTATCTACACCCCAAATTAAAACCTATTTTGAAAGATACTTATGGAGTTATTCTTTATCAGGAACAGGTTATGCAGGTAGTTTCGGTTTTTGCCTGCCTTAGCCTGGGAGAGGCCGACCTCTTCCGTCGAGCCATCAGCTCCCGTTCACCGGTAGAAATGGAAAGACAAAGGGATAATTTCCTTAAAAAAGCTATTCAACAAGGAAATACCAGAGAAGAAGCAGAAAAAGTTTTTTACCTGATCTCCAAATTTGCTCACTACGGTTTTAATAAAGCCCACAGCACCTCCTATGCCCTAATCTCTTTTGTAACCTGTTATCTTAAGGTGCATTATCCCGCTTACTACCTGGCTTCCCTGCTCACCTACGGTATGGGTTATTATTCTCCTGACCGCTATATTCAGGAAGCCCGGCGTTTCAAGGTCAAAGTGCTTCTTCCCGATATAAATAAGAGTGGAGCTGGTTTTATTGTAGAAGAAGGAGCTATTCGAGTGGGACTGGGTAAGATAAAAGGTATGGGAGAAAAACATTTAAAATCCATTCTATCTCTCAGGGAAAAGTGCAAAAGATTTAATTCCCTGTATGATTTTTGCTGTAAAACTACATCTTTAAGAATTAATCAATCATTAATAGAAAATTTAATTAAGGTAGGTGCTTTCGATTTCACTGCCTATCCCCGTTCGGCATTGTTAACCCTGCTCCCTCTTACTTTAAAGGAGGTTAGAAAGAAGAAAGCCAAAGATGGGGCTCAAAATAAAATATCCGAAGAGAGGGAATTATGGAATACCGAACTTATTGCCTCTGACTCCATTCCTGCTTATCATTTTTCTAAATCTTTCCAAATGAGCTTAGAAAAGGAAATACTCGATATATATATAACTAACTATCCTTTAAAAAAATATGATAAAATATTAGCATACCTGCCGATGATGAATTCTAGTCAACTATTAAATTATTTTTATCCGAAACCAATTTTGATAAAAGGAATACTAATTCAAGCAAGAAGACAATTTACCAGGCAAAAACAGGTTATGGCTTTCTTGCTTTTGGAAGATGAAGCAGGTTTTTTTGAAGTGATTGCTTTCCCGAACATCTATCAAAAATATTCTATCCTCCTTCGCAAAGAAGTACCTCTTTTGATAGAAGGGGTCTTAAGCAAAGATAGCGGTGACTCTAAAATAATCGCCCGGAAGATTATAAATATAAATTCGTATCGGGTATCGAGTATCGCGTGGAGCTAGCGTGGAGCGTACAGCGTTTAGAAAACAAAATCTATATATGTAGGGGCAGACCTTGTGTCTGCCCGTAATGAGTAAACGTAGGGCAAGTCCGCCTGTCAAAAAACAATACGGGTCGGATAAATCCGACCCCTACAACTATTCACTAACGACTAATCTAATTGGCAAATCGGGCAATTGGCAGATTGGTAGATTTTAAAGTTTTGAATTTTGAATTATGGTTTTACGCTTTTAGCTTTAAGTTTTTAGCTTTATAAACTATACGCTACCCGCTATACGCTATAATATATGCTAACGGCTAATTTAATCGGTGAATTGGTGAATCGGTAAATTGGTCAATTAGTTACAAAGGAACTAAAAAAGTGAGTGATAACCATTGCTTATCCATAATTCATCTGGATCTTGATGCCTTCTTCGCCTCGGTAGAGCAAAGAGATAACCCGGCTTATCGAGGGAAACCTCTTATTGTAGGAGGAGTAAGCGGTGCCGACGGAAAAGATGGCAAAACCAACCGCGGAGTGGTCTGTGCCGCTTCCTATGAAGCCCGTAAATACGGTGTTCATGCCGGCATGCCCATCTGGGAAGCCCGTCAAAAATGCTATGAGGGAATTTTTATTCCTTCTCAAATGAATAAATACTTGGAAGCATCTGAAATATTTTTTCAGATATGTAGTACTTATACTCCCTTGATAGAACCGTTGAGTATAGATGAACTTTTTTTAGATGTATCCGGATGCGAATCACTCTTTGGCTCAAGCGAAATCATCGGCAGGAAGATTAAAGAAAGGGTTCATCAAGAATTAGGCCTTAAGGTCTCGGTGGGGATAGCAGAAAATAAATTCTTAGCCAAGATAGCCACCAACCTGGGGAAGCCAGACGGTTTTTACCTTATCCCCTCAAAAGATATTCAAAAAATTCTCTATCCCCTCCCCATCTCTACCCTCTGGGGTATAGGAAAAAAGACAGAAGAGCTGCTAAAAAAATCCGGTATTTACCAGGTAGAACAATTAGCTAAAATGCCTGATACTATCTTAGAGAATCTTATGGGAAAAAACGGGAAAAAGATAAAGCTTCTAGCTCAAGGGATAGATGAAAGCCCAGTTACTCCCCCCTCTAAAGCAAAATCTATTGGTAAAGAAACAACTTTCGGTACCAATATAACCGAAAAAGCAGTTCTCGTAAAAGAACTGCTAAAAATTTCCCAGCTGGTGGGTTATACTGCCCGGAAAGAAGGTTATAAAGGCAGAACCATCACCTTGAAAATAAGATTTCACAATTTTATTACCTTCAGTAAGTCAAAGACCTTAGAAAATTCTACCCATCTTGATGATATCATTTTTAAAACTATCGTAGAACTCCTGGACAAAGTAAGATATAAAAAAGGCGGGGTTAGACTTTTGGGGATAAAACTCTCCAGTCTTATCTCGGGAAATGAAATAAAGCAATTGAAATTTTTAAAAGACAAAGAGGATAAATTGGAACAACTTACTCAGTCTTTAGATGAAATTAGAGAGAAATTTGGCTCTAAAGCCGTAACCCGAGCCAGCCTTCT
>JAHIPR010000236.1 GCA_018903015.1 bacterium | reverse complement strand
TCAAAACAGCAGCTAACTCCAGCATACTTTCTAATTCGTTTTTAGTAAACTCCAGTGTACTTATAAAGTCTCGACCTTTTAATGATTTTGTTTGCATTTCAGAACCTCCTAATTAAATAATAATTTTTTAAATATTTTACTGTGCAATTCTAAGATTTTTATAATGATCCCTACCTTATCCCTCCTTCTCTAGTAATATGCGATAAAAAATCCACATACTTTAACTATTATTTAGATCAGTATTAACATTATACCAAAAAACTAAAGTAAAAAAACTGTCATTATTATTTTCCTGAATAGAAAATTACTGCTAAATTAAGAAAATATATCCACTTTTTTAAAGACCGAACTTACTTAACCTTCAAAAGACTAATACCTATCTCGAATTAACTCGAAAGAAAGGCAGTGGGGACCTGAACCGCCCACCAGGAATTGACTCAAAGGAGGGTTAAAAACTTCCAGTCCTAAAGCTTTAAGTTTTTCGTTTCCGCTCTTATTTTTCCTTTGGATTATTTATAGATAATATGATTTTGTGTAACCAGACAAATATTTAGAAGCCAAATAAACGAGGTACGAACATCGAAATGGGTTCTACAAAGGTGATTATAAATAATACTATGACTTCTGCAACAATAAAAGGCCAAATCGCTTTACTTATTGCCTCTAAAGATAATTTTGATATTCCACAGGCTACAAACAAACAAGCTCCCACCGGGGGAGTCATCAGCGCAATATTTAAAGATAGAACCATTATTATGCCAAAATGAATAGGCGAAACTCCCACGCTTACCGCTAAAGGATGTAAAATTGGACCTAAAATAACTAATGCTGCAGCAATATCCATAAACATTCCTACAATCAACATTAAAATATTAATCATCAATAAAATAACATATTTGTTATGGCTAATAGTTAAAAATGTATTGGCGATTTGTTCCGGTATACGTTCAGAAGCTAAAATCCAGCCTAAAATTGAAGCAGAGGCAATTATTAAAAAAACTACTCCAGTGGTTCGGGCGGTTTGTTCTAATAATTTCGGGATATCCGATAATTTTACTGTTTTAAAAACAAAAATACCGACTATAAAAGCATAGGCCACTGCTATAGCAGCAGCTTCGGTAGGGGTAAACATGCCTGATAGAATTCCTCCTAAAATTATTACGGGCATAAGCAATGCTGAAATCGCTTCCTTGGAAGCTTTCAACATTTCTAATAATGTAGCTCGCTTTTCTTTTTTGGGATAACCCCGCTTATAAGAAATATATCCTGCCAATATCATTAATATTAACCCCAACAACAGACCGGGTAAAATTCCCGCTGCAAATAATCCAGCAATGGACACCCCCATTAACGAACCATAGATAACCATCATATTGCTGGGAGGAATAGTGGGACCAATAATAGAAGATGCTGCGGTCACAGCAGCACTAAAGTCCTTATCATATCCATCTTCCACCATCGCCGGTATTAACATAGTCCCGATTGCAGCGGTATCTGATACGGCTGCCCCGGTCATTCCTGCAAAAAATATACTGGCCACAATATTTGCATGAGCTAAACCTCCCCGTAAATGTCCCACTAAGACATTTGCAAAATTGACTAATCTGGTAGTTATTCCTGATTTATTCATAATTTGACCTGCCAGAATAAAAAAGGGCATTGCCATTAAAGTAAACATATCCAGTCCGGCAAAAAACCTCTGAGGAACCATATTAAGCAAGATAGGCGCATCCATTTTTAAAAAAATAAATAGAGCAGTAGCCCCCAAAGCAAATCCTATAGGCATCCCTGCAAATAACATTATTAAAAAACACAAACCCATAAATCCGAGCATAATTATTATCACTCCGTAATTATTATTTTTAAATTTTTACTTCTTTTAAAGCTCCTTCTACCTCTGTATCTCCTAATAATTCATTAAAAGTTATATTCGGTTTAAAGCTCATAATAATTTGAATTAATTGTTGAATAATGGCAAGTACTCCAGCTACCGGAATACTTAATAAGGCCCAGTACATACTAATTCCTAATCCCGTAGAAAGCTGAGGGATAGCTTTATTTGCTATATACATTCCTTTATAACTTAACACACTTAAAAAAATTAATATAATAATATTAACCAAAAAATTTAATATTCTGGCATATTTTATTGGTATGTTTCTGATAATTAATTGTATACCTACATGTTCTTTATCTTTTATCCCAATGCTTATACTTAACAGCGCAGCCCAGATCATCAGGTATCTGGCTAATTCTTCAGTCCAACCCAGCGAATCACGGAGAACATATCTAAAAAAAACACCCATTAAAACAGTTAACACCATTATGGCTGCTAATATAATTACAACGAAAATTGTTATTTTAGCCAAATAATTTCCCCAGGCATTGGCTTTTTCAAAAATTGTTCTTTGCTTCAATTCCATATCTCCATAAAAATAATTTAATAGATATTGCAATAGAGGGAGGATAAATTTATCCTCCCTCTATTTTTCCTTATTAGAAACCTAGGACATCTTGTGCTTTTTTAATTGCATCTAAATATTTTTGAGCTAATTCTTTTCCCTCGTCCTTGTACTCATCTTCTATGAATTTCATTGCTGCCGGGATAGTAACATCTTTAAACATTTGCAGTTCTTCGGCGGTCGGTTTATAGACTTCCATTTTAGTAGCTAAATATGGTACACCTTCATCTGAGGTTTCAATTAAACGATTTACTCCTCTACCTGCAACATTAGCAACCCGGGCTGCTTCTTCAACTACGGTCTTCTGCTGGTCGGTTAAAGCATTAAACCATTCACTATTTATTACCCAAACATA
>JAHIPR010000235.1 GCA_018903015.1 bacterium | reverse complement strand
TGCTGCAGCGGGGTAACTGATTTTGTTACCCCTTGCAAGCAGCTAAAGAAAAATTTGGACAGGCGGTAAGCCTGGCGGCAATATAGAGACGTTCTTCCAGGTAACTGAAAAGCATTTTTCCCTATTCCTAAAATGCTTTTGTGTTACCTGGTTAAAATCATTAAAAAGAAAGAGCAGCAAGTGTCAGAGGTTAATACTTTAACTTCTGCCACTTGCTGCGGTCTTCTCTCCGTACTTGTGAGGAAACAGGTGCTTGAAAACTCCTTGTTTTCAATCGACTGTTTACTCATAGGTACGTCTTCTCTTTGATTTTCTTCTCTCCGGATAAAATTATATTTCGTAAATAGGGACTGTTTTTGCCTTATTTACTGAAATATAATTTTATCCTTTCTTCCGGTGATCACAATCTAAAAGGGCTTTTTCTTTTAGGTTGTGTTAACCGGTCTTTCTTTTTTAAAGTTCTCTTATTCTTACCACCTGTTGATATTTTTCTTTGGTCCAACGGGGATATGTTTTTAATATCCCAGGTAAGGGCCAGAGAAAAATTTGAACAGGTGGTTATCCCTGACGGCAATATTAAGATAATCAATCAGGCAATAGAAAAGTATTTTTTCCTATTCCTAAAATGCTTTTGAATTGCCTGGAATGTTACGATAAAAGGGTCTGCGGAGGCAAATAGACTCACAGAGACAGAATAGGGGCGGGGCAAGGGAGAGAGGATCTCGATAATGCCTGCAAATATGCTTGTAGAGTAGGAGGTGAATCGACCGCAGTTTTTGCCTTCCCCCTTAGATACCCCCCCTAATGAATCATAACCTAACCTTAAATTAGCCCGCTTTCCCGTATCCCCGAAGCGTAAAGCCCGAAGTTCAAGGGAATTTAGCGAGGGGTACGTAAAGAAAGCGGGATATGAAAAGGAAGGGGGATTTTGGGGGGGTTTTAGGGGGGAATAAGGGGGAAGGAAAAGCTACCCGCCCCGCACGTGGTTGAGTTGTAAAATTAGAGATAGCCGGAGTAGATTAAGTTTGCCTGGTAAATTAGATTAGTCGGAGTGGCCAGGATTGATAAATCGAGGGGATTAAAGTAGATTTATCAAGGATTAAATAAAATTAAAAATAGTATTATTGTTTTTTCAAAATATGGTATACAACATTTAGGGAATTCGTAATTTTGACAATGTCCTTAACTTTAATTATAATCAAGAAGCCTACGGGAGTTAAAAATATAAAATATGAAGGGATTTGGAGGTTTAAAAATGTCTATTTCACAAATTACAAGTTATAAAATATTGCTCAAGAAAGAACCAGAAGGCGGTTATACGGTAACTGTTCCTTCTCTTCCCGGGTGTGTTACCTATGGTGAATCAATAGAAAAAGCAACAGAAATGGCAAAGGAAGCTATAGAATTATACTTAGAAAGTTTAAAAGCTCATCACGAAGAAATCCCCAATGATGAAGGTGTTTTAGAATGTACTCTAAGGGTGGGAATAAGTGCATAAACTACCATCTCTAACATCTCAGAAAGTTATAAAAATACTGGAGAGAAAAGGATTTGTATTAGATAGAAGCAAGGGAAGTCATCGAGTATATTATAATTCTGAAAACAAAAGAAGAGTTATTATCCCTTACCATAAGAAAGATTTACCAAAAGGCACTTTAATGGAAATTTTAAAACAAGCAGGTATTAGCAAAGAAGAATTAAAATAAATATTGTAATTTCATAACTATGGATTTTTCTCTGGCGTTGCCTAATGTAAGTCCTAACCTGTCAATAACTAATGAGAGAGAGAGAAAGAGTGGGTACTATAATTTATATACATACTATTATTTTCGAAAATCCTCTTTTTGGTACCTCAGGGATCTTAATCCTGGAGAGAGAAATAGAGAGAGAAAGAGATAAAATAAATTATAATTAAATTAAACAGCTCCCACTATAGTGTATTAGTCGCTTTTTTCACGCTAAAACCCTTATAAAATATAGAATTACCCCCTTCAGAAGTGAAGGGGTTTTGGTAATATAATAGAAATATTTATATAACCCCTTTTCCTTTCAGTCCTATTATCGCCTTTTTTACGGTATTATAATTCATTTTCGTTTTTTTAGAAATTTTTGTAACTGAAGGATTTTCTCCATCAAAAACAATTCCCAGCATCAAAGCTACTTTAGCTTCTGCGTTACTAAGTTCCGGCAATGTTCTAATATTTTTAATCAAAATATTACTATCTTTTAATTCACCATCTTTGAACCTATATTCGCAAACCTCACATTTTATATAAACAAGTCTATCTCTAATACCAACACATCCATATTTATAAGAAGCTTTTCGATAGACTTTTTTTAACTCTAATTCGGTTAGAGGTTTTAATAATGATTTATTTTTATCAATAACTAATTTTTTTGAATATTCTTTTGTGTTCTTATTCCGGAGTAATAAGTTATAGAGAATAAATAAGCTGTTGTTTCTCTCTCCTTCTTGTAAATCCCTGCTTAATACCTGGCATATGCAGTCCACTTTTTTACCGTGATATTTTAGTATTTTAAAAGTATTATGGTTTTTATCCTTTGCCGGGGAAGCCGGATTATTTTTCTTTTTGATTAATATTTTTGGGATTGGCAGTATTTCACTAAGAGGAATTTCATAAACATATCGATGAGCTTTTATTACTGATGGGGGAGCTACAACATAATTTCCATTACTTTTTAATTCGAGTCTTTTACCGAATAAGCTATTGGTGCTTTTAACCTGTTCGCCATTGAGAGAAAAATAGTAATGATAACCCCTTCTTGTCCTAACCCTGGTTGTTTCTTTTATCTCCGGTAAATATTCTTTTAACTCCGGCAAAAGATTAAGATCATCGACATCAATAACCGCTAATTTACTTATATCCCCGGTAACTATTCCAATATTTACATCAGAAAATTTATTACACCAATCAAAAATATCTTCTATGTTTGCTTTTTTATATTGGTAAGATTTCCAATAGATATAAGGTTTCTTTTCCTTATCAATCGGTATTAGACTATAACCATATTTTATATACTCATTTATACTTTTAAATATAATTTAAACCCTTTTTGGCGTGGCATGAAATAAGGGTTTAGCCTATAAATCACCCTCCAGGCCTGAATAGTTTTAAACTGAGTATGATTTACTGATTCTTGCAGTATTTTTATAACTTATCTGCCTGTGCGTTGCACGCAGACAGGTGAAAAACATTTAAATCTAATAAAATAAAAAACCGAAAGGGAAACGTGGGTTAAATCTTTCGGCATAGCCATAAAAAAGAGAGCGTAATTTTGGCAAATCGCACTCCCTTTTGTACTTATAATTATAACATTAAAAAGAAATAATCAGGAGAAAATTAACAATAATCTCTATCTTATTTTTCAAAACATTCAAATATTTATTTTAAACAATTTTATCTATTCAAATTTAAATCCTTTTTCTTTGAAGAGCTTCAGGCAAGCGTCCACTACTTCCCGGTCATAGAGTATTCCTCTGTTCTGAGAAATTTCTTCCAGGACTTTATCAATACCGAGAGCTGGCCTATACGGTCGGTGAGAAGACATCGCCTCTACCACATCAGCTACTCCTATAATTTTGGCTTCCATTAGTATATCCTCACCTTTAAGTCCCTGGGGATATCCTGAACCATTTAGTCTTTCATGATGTTGGAGCACAATTAAGGAAACCGCCCAGGGAAATTCCATTTCTTTTATTATGTCACTGCCGGCCTGAGGATGGGTTTTTATAAGGCCCAATTCTATCTCGCTCAATCTGCCGGGCTTGCTGAGAATCTCAGCCGGGACGTTCATCTTACCAATGTCGTGAAGAATTCCAGCAGCATAAAGTCCTTCAGTTTTATCCTGGGGAAGGCTCATTTCTTCGGCAATAGCGCAGACAAGTTTGGCCACCCTTTTTTGGTGCCCAGCAGTATAGGGGTCTCTGATCTCTACTATCTTGGCTATAGCATTGATAGTACTAAGATAAGTTTTGTGTAGTTCTTGATATAGGCTGACTCTTTCAATGACTGTCGCTGCCTCGTGAGCTATAGTAGAAAGAAGCTTTAAATCATCCTCTGTAAAGGGCTCAGCATCTACCTTACGGTTAAGATTAATAATACCAATAACACCCTTCTTGGTCTTCAAAGGGGCACAGATAGAATTTATCCCCTCATATTTCCCTTTTCTTTTGATTTGCGGACTATTTAGTCTTCCAGAGATAATCAAGGGTTCACCCTTCTGGGCTACCAACCCTGCAATACCTTCCCCCAACTTAATCCTTGTCTTTTTGATAATGTCTTCTTCTAGACCATATGCCTCCTTTATGGTTAAAACCTTATCTTCCGGATCAATAAGCATCAGGGAACCATCCTCTGCCTTCAGGGTCTTGATAGTATTGATAAAGACCGAGGAAAGCACCTCCTTGAGGTCAAGGGAAGAGCCGGTTATTTTTATAGTATCATAGAGCACAGTCATTTCAGTCAGCTTCCGACTCAACTTTATGTTCAGCTCTCTGATCTCAGCCAGATATCCCTCTGTCCTGGAATCCAAATATTCCCTGTAGGCCATACCATAGGCCATAATTCCTTCCATAAGGACAGTGAAGGATTTATCGATGTCCTTCTTTGAATATACTTTTTCGTCTCTATTAATTTTTTTTATGATATTGAGATGTATTTCAATAATGGACTCAGGTCCTATTCCTAATCTCATTAGCTCCTTGCCAAACTGGGCGATCTGGTAGAGATATTTCTCCTGGCCGGTCCTCAGATAATCTCTAAGGATCTTCTCATAGCTAATATCCAACCCTTTTTCATAAATTACCTTATTCATAGAAATCTATAACCCCTTTCCTTACTACTATTTTAATTGCTCATTGCTATTCTTTTTACAGCTTCTACAACATAACCTGAAAATAAAAAAAACTCAAAGGCTAATCTTACTGCTGCCTTTGAGCTTTCTATTAATAATTCTTTATTAATTTGTAAAAAAATAGGATTTTCCTGAAAATGTCTTTTTGAAATCAGGATTAAATCATATGAAGGGAACCCCAAATTTCGGGGGGGGGGGGGCGACGGTAGCAAATTTTGTTTTAGGACCTCAAGCACGTATTTAAACATCTGTTTTTCTCCCTTAAAATTTCTAAATATTTCACTAATGACAGCTTAACAAATTTCCCTTCCTTAGTTAATAATTGCGTATCGCGGGTCTCAAAAGCTAAATCCTAAATTTAGATAAATTCCCTTGCCAGTGTAATCATTATTTTCATAAATAGGATCAGTATATTCTATAAAATTATAACCTAAAGCTAATCTTAAATAATCATTGATATTATAACCCAGCTCCATGCGGTAATTATCTTTCCATTCTTTATCTGGGTTTTGGTAATATATTCGATACTCTCCGGCTATATCCCAGTTATCTACAAAATTGTAACTTAACCGAGTTAAAAATAAATTAGTGTTACTCTTAGTCATAACCGGAGAAGTGTTATCCCATACTTCTTTAAAGGCGTATTTTCCAGTTAAAGCAATCTTATCGGTAAGGTCATAAATCGCTTCTAAAGCAGAAATAAAGGTTAAAGAGGCTTCCTCTACAGAATTGGGATCGGTTTTAGCACCAAACTCTAATTTACCTAACATATTCAAACGGTCATTTTCTATCGGTCGATAGGCTATACCCGTAGAAAGTTTGTGACTTTCTTCTTTTTCATTATAAATAAAAGTGTAACCAAGCAAGGTAGTTATATCTTGAGTTACCTTACCGGTTAATTCCGCAATAGCCAGATGTTCTAAGTTATTTAAATTTATTGCCTTGCCAGTTACTTCATATTTTAGTTTCCCCTGAAGGGTATCACTAAATTTTTTATCTAACTGACAATAAAATATTTGGGATAAATCAGCCAATCCTTCTTCTTCATTGATAAGATTGGGATTTAATCCAAGTTTTAAATTCGCCTTCATATTCAAAGTATCGCTAATCTGGTTATTATAAGCTACCCCTAAGGCTAAAGAATCAGAAGTTAGTGTTCCGTTATTAGCAAAATTTAAGGAATATTCTCCTTGTACGCCCCAATTTTCATTTATTTTTCTTTCCACTTTAGCCCCAATAGCTGTGCTGCTTTCTAATGAAGGTAAAATCCCTTCCTCTAATAAGGTTTGCTCATCTTTGTCCTTTGTTAAACTCAGTTCTTCCTTTGCATAAAATGATAACCAATCCGCATATTTATAATTAGTCTTTAAGGAAAGTCCGTGAATATCCAGATCCAGATCAGGATTAATAAGATTATCTTGATCTTCAAATTTATATTCTACTTCTATATCTACTTTATCGAAAGTCTTTTTGGCACTTATTTCGTAGATATCCGAAATTTCATTCGCTTCATCAGGTAAGTTTAAATTGTCATAAGTCCTTTCTTTACTATAACCCAAACCAACCTCCAAATCATGGTTAAATTTTTGTTTTACTTTTAAATAATAAGTAGCCAAAGTTTCATCTTCTTGACATACCGGTAGATTACTTTCTGTCTCACTATCATTTTCTAATAACTCAGTTTTACTATTTTCTTCTTTATAGCCCAGCTCGACCTTTAAATTCTCCTTAGGAGTCGCTTCCAAATTTACTTGAGAGGTAGTTTTGTAATTAATATCTTTTGCTAAATCATTTTTAATATTATCTCTAACCTTTTTAATTTCCCCACTTAAAATTATCTTTTCTCCCACCTTAACACTCGCTTTAATTCCCTTTTCTTCAATATCAGTCTCAGACAGGGGGTGGGCAATATTGTTAAACTCAGGGTCAATCTTTTTATAATATAATTCTACCTGGGATTTATTATTGGGATTAATCGATAAATTTGCTTTAAAAGCTGTATTAGTTTGAGAATTATCCTTTAAATTATTCCCATAAGCGTCACCTTTGCTCTCAGCATATTCTAAGGAAGCAGTAGCTCCTTTTCCAATTTTAATGCTTGCATCTATTCCATAAAGTTTATAATTTTCAAGTGAAAATGTTTCTTCAATATAAGTTAAACCTACCCTCAGGTTGTCAGTAGGAATGAGCTCACCTCTTGCTCCCACAATATAATGCGATTCTCCTCCTTCTAAGGGAATATATTCATAATTAACTGAAATATATATCGGGTTTCCATCTTCGTCTTCCTTATATATCGGCTCATTGAAAATTACTTTTCCTTCCACATAATCAATCATATAATCCTCATTAATTTTCTTCTCCTCTTCCCGGATTATAACAGAAAGGTCGTCCTTATCTCGGGTTATTATTCTGATATGCTCACTGTCTTCTATGAGAGGAGCCTTGGAAAGATAATAGGGACCAGATTTATTGGCACCCGGTATCTCTTCATAATAGGGTATCTGCTCAGTTTTAGCACCAAAAATAGTTAGATTAAATTTTTGATTTTGATAATGAGTTTTAATTCCCGGTAGAGCCCTATTATATTTAGTAAATTCTGTCTGGGTAAAACCAGTATCATGCCTTCCATATTCAATATAAGATCCCTGATATTCCAAAGCAACATAGAGCATCCCGTAAGGCTTAACCGTTTTACTATAAGTGCTTTCATCTCCATATACTGGATAATATTCATTCTCCTGAATCAGATTTAATATTTCATCATTGATGCCTTGCTCAGAATCAAAAGACATAGTTAGAAGATAACTGCCCTTTATCTTCCCTTTTAGATAGAACTTTAATCCAGCTTTAGTATAAAATCCCGATTGGTAAGGTTCATTGCCTGCAACAAAATTATCTACATTACCATCAATAATGAAATGCCCAATCTCAGCTTCCCCTACGCCAATTAGCAAAATATCGGTCTCTTCTTGTTCCTGTTCGGATCCTTGATCTTTTTCTCCTGCTACTTTTTTCTTTTCTTTAACTTCTTCTGCTCCCTTTAAGGTTATACCTTCTTTCAATTTTAATCCAAAATCAGCTTTAGCCATTCCACTCTCCGGAAGATCTATTACTCTACTTAAGCCACCTACCGGGATATAACCGGGAGGAATGGTTTCTTTAAGAATCTTCAAGAGATGTCTCCCTGGCTTGGCACTCGGTATCGAATATTTTCCTTCCTCATCCACCGAAACATAAGTCCCATCTTCCATTACCAAAGTTATGCCACTTATCCCTTTCTCTCCCTCATCTTGAATACCATTCTCATTTCTATCGTTAAATACCTTGCCAATAATAGTTCCTTCTTTTCTAAAAATCCCTTTAACCACTTTCACCAAAGCTGCAGCAGGACCGGCACTAACCTTTCCTTCGCTGGTAAATCCATAGACATTGGCTGAATTTCTATTTACTCCCAATTTTGCTTCAAATCCAACTACTGTTTTATATTTAATGGTTACTTTTGAACCGGGAAGTAGTAAAGTAGAAATATCCCAGTTTAAGTTTCTACCATTCTCACTTACCGGTTCCAAGAAAGTTTGACCTTCTTCGAAATAAGCAGTTCCTTTCATATATTTAAAGCCAAATGGCAAATTATCTTCTATAGTCAGATTTCTTGCCTTTCCAGTACCTACATTCTTCACTTCAATAGTATAGGTTACTATATCTCCGATAGAAGCAGTCTTATGATTAGCTGATTTACTTATAAAAAGAGTATTGTTATGAGATAATAACAAATTTTTGGTAAAAGTTGAATCTTCAGTAGTAGTAAAAGCCGGCACATAAAATGTTTCCGTACTTCGCGGATAATAATTTTCTTTACTGGCTTTTACATAATAATATCCCATAGGTATTCCATTAATAGTATAATCTCCTATGGCATCAGAAGTAGTATAGGCATAAAGATCTCTTCGAGTAGCATCATATAGCTGAACCAAAGCTCCTTCTAAACTAACTGCAGGATCATCTCCGGTTATCTTTCCCCCTACTATAGATTTAGCAGAAGTGTCTACTACCACTACACCCGCAGCTAAATATTCTTCTGACACTGCATTCTGAATAACATATTTGTACTGTCCATCCTCTATTGCTTCTTGAGTGTCTGGATTATAATTTCCATCCCATGGAAGGTTGTGCCATCCCAGAGTTTCGTCACTACTGGTAATTAATGTATGAACATTCACTCCGCCTGTGTCTTCTATCCAGGCATTAATCGTATATGCCTCACTTAACATATAATAAATATTGGTAGTATCTCTGGTGCCATCATTATCAGGAGAAAAAGGATTGGGATCAGCATAAGAAATATTCAGATTACCAGCGGTTACAGTATAAGTTAAGGTAGCCTGGTAATTACCAGGAGAATCACTCCACTCAACTTTTAATCTATAATCTAAATCAATGATTACTCCTTCTGAAGAAGTGGCTGGTTGATTTGATAATACTATATCATTAGTAGTGATCTGAAAAGGAGTCCAATCAGGAGTGATTGTGGTTACTGCCGGTGTATAAGCACTGGTAGTTTCCGGATGAAAAGCCCAGGACAATCTGCTTATAGGAAAGGTCTTGTTTGGGGTAACCGAAGTATCAGTAAAATCACTATTAGCTTTAACCTGTAAATCCCAGGTTCCACTGGTAGTGACTATTAGAATCTCTGCACAGTGAGGTATAGCAACTGCAGGTTCTTTGGGACTTACCGAACCAAAATCCACTGTCATTGGACCGGTAGAATCGGAAGTCGTAAAACTAAAGGCAAATACTTCACTATAACAAAAAGTTACATTTATAATAATAAAAGCTATTACTAAAAGTAAAACAATATTTCTTTTAAAACTTATTTGTCCATTATTTTTCATTATTCAATAATCCTTAGATTTATTCTATAGTGAAATAGATTTCCTTGCTTACCATTTCTCCCTCTCCATAAATTAAAACCAATTCGGCCTCATAAAGTCCAGCAGGTAAACTACCCTCCCATAACTCTTCTATTCTCTTCTCTTTTCCAGCCAAAATGGACGTTTCATTAACAGGTATCTGCCCTACTGTTCTTCCTTGATTATTTTTTAATTCAATTAAACCCTCAACATTAAATTCAGTATTACCAGTATTTTTAAAAGATATCTTACTTTTAATTCTATTTCCAGCTTCAACTATTTCTATACTAAAGTCAGTAACCTCTCCTTTTATAACTAATTCTTTTTCTATAACCTCCAGCAAAGCTTCCGCCTTTGCTACCCTTATCCCTCCATACTCAGGTTCACTATACTCTGCTTTTATTATTACATCATAATTCCCCACAGGTAAACCCTTTATAATTATCGAATAATCTTTCTTCTCACCAACATTAACCTTTTCATCCTGAAAAAAAATTTCTCGTATTAATTTACCTTTGCCTTCATCTTCTCTGACCTCTAAACTAATGATAGGATTTAAATCAATATTCCCCTTATTGGTAAAAGCAAAATCAAAATCAATTGGCTCTTTCTGTACTACTTTTCTATCCTCTAAATCGGATAGTGTTCCCCCTGGCTGAGCTAAGGTATGGGGCTTAATTATAGTAAAAGGCATATCACCTACTTTTATCCTTTTTCCTTTTTCTATCTCTATTGCTCCATAAGCTATATACTCTCCTGGAGGTAGATTATTGGCTTTCCACTTAGCCCTTAGATAACATTCTCTCTCAGGCAGACAAATACGTGGTTGGATAAAGAATCTGCCTTCTTCTTTTTCTTTTTTATTTTTAACTATTACTTCTCCCCACAAAGGAGTAAAATGGACATTTCCGCTATTTTTTAACTTTAGGACATAATTAATCTCTTCTCCTGCCTTTGCCTGCATAAGATAAGCCTGAGTTATTTCCCCTTTTATTGTCTTATCTCCTGGCAGGGTAATCAATATAGCTACTCCAACTCGAGTCACATTAAGTAAGGTCCTATTCTTATTTTCCAAAGGTTGACTACTAAACAGCAGCACACCATAAGCTGCTCCTGATGGTTTTATCTGCTGGGCTTGAAGAATATTCACTTTGAGATTTATCTTTCTCTTCTCTCCTGGTGCCAGAATAAACTTTCTATCTGAAGGAGCAAGATTAAATATATTCTCTGCTTTTTCTATTTCTTTCTCATTTTCTAAAATCTCAATCCCACCTTCTAAATTATGAGATAAACCTGCTAAAAAAGTAACGATCTCTAAGGGATGGCTTTCTAAATTAGTAACTACCGTGGAAATTAGATCTTCACTAACATTGACTTCTTTATAAATCATCAAAGGAGAAACACCTATCCTGGCCTGAACCCTGTCTTCTCCTCCCAACAAAAGAAGAAAAAATATCCCTATAAAAAATATCCACTTTATTCTCTTCTTTATCAAGACACCTCTCCTCTTAGCTCTTGCGGGCACGATACATCGTGCCCCTACCTTTTTTAATTACTTTGTTACTAAAAATAAACTCTCCCCATGATCGGCTTGGTCTTTTCCAAAAATAGCAATTACTTCTGCTTTGTATAAACCAACTGTTAATCTCTTTTCTGGCTGCCAGCTTACTTCTAGTTCTCTATTACCAGATACCGGAATATCTACTTTATCTATAATAACATTGGCTATCTCTTGCCCTTTATTATTTATTACCTTAAAAAATCCCCAAACCGGTAAAACCTCTAAGGATTGATTTCTAATAACAATCTTGGGAATAATTACTTCTCCGACTTTAGCCTGGGGCACAAAAAACTCTATAATCCTTCCTGAAATTTCCTTCTCCTTAAAAATCCTAAATTGCTTCTCTGTTTCAGCAATTACTCTATCTTCATCCTTTATCTTTAATCTAACTTGATATTCACCTTCGGGCAGCCCATCTTTTATCAATCCGCTCCACATAGTAGGGGCACGATGAATCGTGCCCTCTTCCGTTGGTTCAAAAATAAAAAATAAATCTTTCTCATTTTTTTTCATCTCTAAAGAGACTATAGAATTACCCTCTCCATCTTCTACTTCCAAAAAAGCACTCAAATTTTCTTTAATATTATCTTCTCCATAAGAAAAGGCTTTAAAAGAGAGTGGTTTTTCCGGGGGAGCCCAGGGCAATAAAAGATCTAAAATAGAGGAATCTTGAGGATTATAAAAGTATCGAGAATTATAAGGATTCCCCATAACCATTTCACCATTAGCTGATCTCTCTTCTCTGACTAATAATCTTGAACTATTTGTCTCTTTACTATTTAGAGCTACTTTCTCAACGGCTACTCCCTGATAACCCTTGATTAATCTAGCTGGTAACAAAAATTCCTTATCAAAAACCATTCCCTGCTCATATATTAAAAAGGCTTTATCTAACTTCTTTTCCGCTAAATCTATCTGCCCTTCCTCCTCTAAATCTTTCTCGGCCTGCAGCACATATACATCAGCTAAATTTAGATAAGCATCGGCAATATTGGGAAACATATAAATATTTTTTTCATAAGCTTCTTCTGCTTTTTCTAAATCACCTAATTTAAGGTAAGCATATCCTAAACCATTATAAAGTTCTTGAGTTATCCAATTCTTTTCCGCCTTTCTAAAAGCCATAATTGCTTCATCATAACGACCTAAATTATTATAGACAATCCCTAATGGCAGATAATTTCTGCCATTATAAGGATTAAGCCCTCTAGATTTCTCCAGTTGCTTTACTGCCCCTAAATAATTCTTCGTCTGCATTAACATTTCACCTTTTTTCAGATAAATATCAGCACGATACCAGTTTATCTTTACTATCACTAACAATATTACCATTACCACTATCCCAATCTGAATGAACCTTCTTAGCAATATATTTTCTTTAAATATTTTAAATATATTATATTTTTCTAAATTATTCTTTTTATCCCCTCTATCATCTTTATCACCCAAAGTTCCCTCGTCTTTGCTACCCTCAACTTCAGGCGCCCCCTTAATAACCACTACCGTTAATCCTAAAATCAGCCAGAAGAGCATCCCATTTTGAATAATGTGAAAAGGGAAACTGACTAAAGCATCAACAAGTAAAACGGTAACTCCCCCTATAAATCCTATAAGTAAAAATATTCTCTCTCTATTTTGCGACCTTAACAAACCGTTCAAAGTATTTTTATAAAAAGCAAATATTATCCATAAAAAGGCAGCCAAACCTATAATTCCAATTTCTCCCCCTATGTGCAGATAATCATTATGAGCATTTATTGATTTATTAGTATAAGGGATATATTTTTGATATCTTTTTTGTGCCAATACTGCTCCCTGGGAGGAAGGATAATAAAGTCCATAGGTACCAATACCTTCACCCCACAAGGGAGATTGACGAATAGTCTCTAAACTGCTCAACCAGATAAGAAAACGCGTCTGCATTGAAGAACTGCCCTTTTCAATTGTAGAAGTAACCCTTTGAGTTACACTTATTTTCTCCGGATTAAGGGGATTAGGTGTAGAGTAAACTATTGAAATTACTAATAATATTAAAATCAGACTGAGAAGCCAACTTTTATTTTTTCGAAAGAAGGTAAATTCGCTTCTTTTAAAAAAATAGATAGCTCCTAACATAACCACTACTGAAATAAAAAGGCCCATCCATGCTCCCCGACAGAGGGTCATCAATAAACTCGCGTATAAAAGAGCAACAATTAATTCTAAAATAATCTTCTTAAATTTAACTTTCTGTAAGCAAAACAACACAAAGACAAGCGGAATAACAGCTGCTAAATACCCGGCTAAATAGTTAGGATTACCAAAGGTAGAAAAGAGACTACCCCTTCCTCCTATCTTCCTCCAGAATGAAAAATCAAGACCATAGAATTGAAATATACAATAAACTGCTGCTATAGAGGCGGCTAAAAAAATTGTAGTTAAGATAATAGAAATCCATTTTTTATCCTTAATTGAAGAGATAACTATAAAATATAAAAGAAGGTAACTGCCCCAAAGAGCTAATTCATTAAAGCTATCATACAGGCTATTAGTCTGAAACAAGGAGATTAAAATAGTAAGGGAAAAAATCAGAATGGGTAAATTTAACGGAGATTTTAAAAGAGTGTCCTCTTTTTTTTCTAATTGTTTAATTATCCAGAGACCACCAACTAAAAATATGATAATTTCAACTACCGTATTTTTAGTAATAGTGAAAGTAGTAGCCCAGGGATAAAAAACCAAGGGGGCAAGAAAAAGCAAGACTAACAGCCCTGCCTTAATAAACCATCCATCTTTTAACGCATTGATAGCTTTTTCCTTTATCACCTCACTTCCTCCCTAACTCCATTGTCTTTCCTTTAAATTTATCTCTTGTAGGGGCACAATGAATTGTGCCCTCTTATTTTATTGCATACGCCCTTCCCTTCTATTTCACCAGGAACGATGCCTCACCGCTCACCATCTTATCTCCACCATAAATTAAGGTAACTACCGCTTTATATAATCCCACCGGTAAGGTCCCGCTCCAATTACCCCCTAATCTCTTCTCTTCTTTTTCAGCTAATTCAATCTTATTAACCGGTATCTGTCCTACTGTCTTCCCGGCACTATTCTTTAATTCAATCAATCCTTCTACGGTAAATTCAGTATTACCGGTATTTTTAAAGAACAACTGGGGCACTACTGCCTCTCCGGATTTTATGGAATCTACCGTAAATTTTGATATCTCACCGGCAATAACCGGTATCTTTTCCAGAACAGTAAATTTAACCTGAGCTTTGGCTGTCCTCATTTCCTTATATTGCGAAAGACCATAATTTATTATTGCTTCTGCAATATACTCACCTTGAGGCAATCCCTTATCTAAAACAGCCCTTAATTCACCACTGCTTTTAGGAGTTATCTTCTCTTTTGCAACGATAGGTATAGTTGTTATCATGTCACCATTTGAATTTTTGATATTTATTTCACCTTCTGGTAAAAGCTCTACATTTGATTTATTATAAAATACCAATCCAAAGTTAATTGGTTTATTTTTAGCCGTCTTATTCGCTGAGAAATCTGAGATTTCCCCATCTAATTGTAGAATCTTATCGGTAGAGACAACGTGAAAGATCTTCTCTGATTTTATTAGAGTACCATCCTCTATTTGCATCTCTGCTCTCACTGTGTAATCTCCAACAGCTAATCCTTCCGATTGCCAATTCCCGGAAAATAGGCGGTCACCACCCGGTGGTATTACCATATGTGTTCCCAGAGATAAGCGAGCTATCTCTATACCCTCTTGATTTTCAATGAAGGCCTCTCCTGTAACACGAAAATGGACATTCCCAGTATCTTCAAACATAACCTTCACCTCAATTGGTGCCCCAATCTCCTCCTGAGCTGCGTCTATCTCTGTCACCCTGCCGATTTTCTTAGATGAGCCAGGCAGAGCAAATAAGACAGGTATGGCAATCCGCGTAACATTGAGCACTCCACTACCCTCTAATTTTGGAGGTTCGGAAACCACTAAGATTGTCCCATAAATTCCTCCTTCGGCATCCTCTGGTGGGGTTACACTTATGGTTACCTCCTTTGATGCTTGGGCGGGCAGTAAAAAGCTCGCAAGGTCAGGGTGAAACACCTTGGCTGCTGCTCTTAGCTCCTCTTCTGACTCTTGAGGGCTAACTCCTCCAGTGGGATCTATTTTTAGTCCAGCAGGAATGATCACGATATTAATGGGACTGTCTCCGGTATTTCTCACAGTAGTTGAGAAGCTTTCAGATTCAGGTAAGTCAGATATGAAACTTGCTGGGGATACGCCAAAGCCTGCATGAACTACTGCCCCAGATAAACACAGGCTGCAAAATAAAACTACAATAACTATAAAAATTTTCCTTTTAATTACACTTGTAACCATCAGACATCTCCTTTTCTGAATCTCTATAAAGCTAGTCCTTCTAAATTAAAAAGCAAAGTTAAATAAAAGGAAGCGCCACTTTGGATTTTAATCCCGGTGACGCTTCCTACATAACTACTCCAGTTTCAGTTTATGTTACACCAACTGACGCTGTCCAGGTAAGTTTAATTTGATAGTTTAGCTGTGCAGCTCCAGTAAGCTCATAGGAAGGGTCAGCGAGTGTAATAGTCTGTTTATATTTAATTCCTAAGGTATTCGAGCCGTCGGGTGGATCTACGGGACAGCTGACAAAGGTCACAGCACCAGTAGTTATCGCTGTGGGGTAACTCATTGTAGCGTCCGTACTGGTAGCTCCACCGGTAGCAGACCAGTAACCAAGCTGAAACGCATTATTCAGGTCCGTATAAGGAGAAACTGAAGCAGTCATTTTAACGTCCACCGCTGCTTCTCCAGTTGGATGGATCGCATTTGTAACCATAACTGTAACATCATACGGACAATTGGCCGCTATCACAATTGTCTTGCTGGCATCCTCCCAACCTCCGGCAGCTGTGATATTAGTGCCAGTAAGAGCAACAGGATCTGTGGTAATTGCCACCGAAGTTGCGATTGTGGCTGAAATCTCTTGTGTACCAGCATATACTACTCCGCTTAATCCTAAAGTCAATATTCCTACTAATAAAATTATCATTAATTTTTTCATTTCATTTTTCTCCTTTTATTATTTTGATTTTACTCTTTTAATTTCTTAAATTTAAGTTAACACTGTAAACCTAAAAAAATCCTAATTTTTTTTCTTCTGTCACCTCCGTTTTTTAGAATCCGGTAATTTAATATTTTTAAAATCTTCGGCAACTCGGCTGTCTAACTGATTTATCAGCTTAGACCCGTGGCTTTGAGTACCATCATAACTAATGGCTTGCCTTTATCGGATTCTTTCTACCTTCAAAATTCTATTTTTTAATTATTATGCTCATGGGCATCAGCTCTTCTTCTTTCATCACGGCAACGCCGTGATGCTACATATTTTATTTTTGCCTTCTGGCTCCTGTGGGCACGATGAATTGTGCCCTCTGCTTATGGATTCCGCATCAAGTGCGCGAAATGACCCCAGTGAAGCAAGGCTT